>JAIXZF010000225.1 GCA_027489835.1 Hyphomicrobiales bacterium | reverse complement strand
TGATGCGCGTGCAGCTGATGCGGCCGGGCAACGACGTGCTGGCGCCGCACACCTACAACCAGGCCGTGACGGTGCACGGCTCGGCCATGATGTTCCTGTTCGCCGTGCCGATGTTCGAGGCGGTGGCGATGTTGCTCATGCCGCAGATGATCGGCGCGCGCGACCTGCCGTTCCCCCGGCTTTCGGCCTTCGGCTTCTGGTGCTTCCTGATCGGCGGCGTGTTCTTCTGCGGTTCCATCCTGTTCGGCGCCGCGCCCTCCAGCGGCTGGTTCATGTATCCGCCGCTGGCGACGCGGGAGCCGGGCGTCGGCGCGGACATCTGGCTGCTCGGGCTCTCCTTTATCGAGGTGGCCTCGATCGCGGCGGCGGTCGAGCTGATCGTCGGCGTGCTCAAGTGCCGCGCGCCGGGCATGCGCATCAACATCATCCCGCTCTATGCCTGGTACGTGCTGGTCGTCGGCGTGATGATCCTGTTCGCCTTCCCGCCGCTGATCGCGGGCGACATCCTGTTCGAGCTCAACCGGGCACTGGGCTGGCCCTTCTTCGACAGCGCCAAGGGGGGCGATCCGCTTCTGTGGCAGCACCTGTTCTGGATTTTCGGGCATCCGGAGGTCTACATCGTCTTCCTGCCCTCCATCGCGCTCGCCGCCATGATCGTGCCGACCGTCGCGCGCGTCCCGATGTTCGGCTACTCGTGGATCGTGCTCGCGGCGGTGGGCACGGGCTTCCTCAGCTTCGGGCTGTGGGTGCACCACATGTTCGCGACCGGGCTGCCCGCGATCTCGCTGGGCGTGTTCTCGGCCGCCTCCGAGGCGGTCGCGATCCCGACGGGCGTGCAGCTGTTCTGCTTCATCGCGACGCTGCTGCTGGGGCGGGCGCAAAGCTCGGTGCCGATGCTGTGGATCGTCGGCGCCTTCGCCATCTTCGTGCTCGGCGGGCTGACGGGGGTCATGGTGGCCATCGCTCCCTTCGACTGGCAGGCGCACGACACCTACTTCATCGTCGCCCACCTGCATTACGTGCTGATAGGCGGCATGCTCTTCCCGATCATCGCGGGCGTCTACTACTACGCGCCGCTCGTGCTCAACCGCATGCTCTCCGAGCGGCTGGGGCGTGTCGCCTTCTGGATCAGCCTGATCGGCTTCAACGTAGCCTTCCTGCCGATGCACCTCAGCGGCCTGCGCGGCATGCCGCGCCGGGTGGCGAGCTATCCCGAAGGGCTTGGGCTCGAGGCGCTCAACTTCATCTCCACCATCGGCGCCTTCATGTTCGCGGCCGGCATCGCCCTGATCGCGGCGGACCTCCTCTTCGGAGGCTGGCGCGCCCGCACGGCGCGGCGCGATCCGTGGCGGGCGGGCACGCTCGAATGGCTGGCGGAGTCCCCTTCCGAAAGCTGGGGCATGCGCTCGGTCCCCATCGTCACCTCGCGCTATCCGCTCTGGGACAATCCCGAGATCGTGCGGAACTACGATGAGGGCCGCTACTTCCTGCCCGATGCGCAGGAAGGCAAGCGCGAGACGCTGCTGACCACCGTGCTCGACGCGCGCCCGCTTCAGGTTCAGCGCCTGCCGGGTCCCTCGCCGGTGCCCATGCTGGCCGCCTTCGCGCTGGGCGGGCTGTTCATCCTGCCGACCTTCCACTGGTATGCGGCCGCGGCCGTGAGCGGTGCCTTCGCGCTGGTGTTCACGCTCTACTGGCTATGGACCGGCACCAGCGTTCCGCCCGAGAAGGATGCGAAGGACATCGGCCTCGGCGTCACGGTCCCGCTGCATGCCTCGGGGCCGCAATCGATCGGCTGGTGGGCGATCTTCATCACCATGACCGGCAGCAGCACCGGCTTCGCGAGCCTGATCTTCGCCTATTTCTACTTCTGGACGATCCACCCGCAGTGGCCGCCGGCCGGAACGCCCGAGGCGGGCCTGGCAGCGCCGGTCGCCGCCGCGTTGCTGGCCGGAGCCCTGTCCGTGGCGGCGGCTTCGGCGCGGCGGCTGAACGACGCCGGCCATGTCGGCCTCTCCCGCATCGCGCTGGCCCTGGCCGCCGCCGCGGCCGCCGGCAGCGCCGCCGCGCTGCTGCTGGGACCTGTCCTCGACGGGCTTGACCCGGCCAGCCATGCCTATCCCGCGACGGTCTTCGTGCTCGCCATCTGGTGCGCCGGGCATCTGGCGGCGGCGGCGGTGATGTTCCTGTTCGCGCTGGCCCGCAGCCTTGCGGGGCGGATCACACCGGTCCATGACGGCGATCTGTGGAACGTGGCGCTGTTCGCCCATTTCACCGCGCCGACCGTGCTCGTGTCGCTCGCCGTCATCCACCTCTTTCCCCTCGCGATCTGAGGGGCGCCCGGATGGCCCAGACCCGCAGGCCCGCCGCTTTGTCAGGCGACGAGACGCGGCAGGACCGCCGGTCGCTGCTCGGGATCGCCTACGCGCCGATCATCTGGGCGCTTCACTTCGTCACCATCTACGGCCTCGCCGCCGTGGCCTGCGCCAAGCGGCCCGCCGCGCTCGACGACGCCATATGGTGGATCGGGGCGGCCACCGCGCTCGCGGCCGTCGGGATCCTCGGTGTCGCCGTGCCGTCGCTGCGCGAATGGCTGCGCGAGCGCGACCTCCAGACCGACCATGACAGCGCGGAAGGCCGCGCACATTTCCTCGCGCATGCCTCGCTGCTGCTGGCTGGGCTCAGCCTGTTCGCGACCCTTCTGCAGGCGCTGCCCGCCCTGATCGCGCCGAGCTGCCGATGAACCCGCGCGTCGCGCTCGGCGCCGGGCTCGTGATCCTGGCTCTCGTCTGGCTC
>JAIXZF010000409.1 GCA_027489835.1 Hyphomicrobiales bacterium | reverse complement strand
GCCAGCCCCTGCACCATGGACAGGCCGAGCCCCGTGCCCTTGCCGATGCCCTTGGTCGTGAAGAAGGGTTCGGTCGCGCGCTTCAGCGTCTCGGAATCCATGCCGCCGCCCGTGTCCGTGACGCAGAGCCTGACGAACGGCCCCGAACGCCTGGGGTCCGCATCGGGCGAGAACGGCTCGACGCTCGCCCTGACGCTCAGCGTGCCGCCTGCGGGCATGGCGTCCCGGCTGTTGAGGGCGAGATTGAGCAGGGCCAGCTCCAGCTGGTTCGCATCCACCTTGGCCGCCGGCAGATCAGGCGGAAAGGCAAGGACGATCTCGATGCTGGGGCCGAGGGACCTTGCGAGCAAATCCTGCATGCCCGCGATGAGCTCGCGCAGGTCGACGGAGTCGGCCTTGAGCTCCTGGCGCCGTGCGAAAGCGAGCAACCGCTTGGTCAGGGTCGCGCCCCGCTGCGCGCCCTGCATCGCTCCGTCCAGCAGCTTCATCAGGCGTTCGTCCGCGCCGGCCCGCTTGCGGGCAAGCTCGAGATTGGCCGAGATCGCCGCCAGAAGATTGTTGAAGTCGTGGGCGACGCCGCCCGTAAGCTGCCCGATCGTCTCCATCTTCTGCGTCTCGAACAGCTTGGCCTGCGCGTCGGCCAGTTCCGCGCGCCGGACCTCGCGTTCCGTGACGTCGTAGGAGATGCGCGAGGCCCAGCGGCGCACGCCCTTGTCGTCGTGCAGGGCGCTGAACGTCATCTCGTAATGGCGCTTGCCGCGGGCAGGATCGTCGATCTCCTCCATCATGGTGAAGCTTTCGCCGGACAAGGCGCGCCGCCACAGGTGAGCGGCGTCGTTCCCTTCATTCGGCAACTGCTGGCCCCGAGGCAGGATGCTGTCGCCAGCTTTCGGCGACGTGCCGTAAAGGCGCTCGTACTCTTGCCTCGCTGCCCGGTTCAGCCCGACGATGCGCAGGCTGTCGTCCACGACGACGATGAAGGCGTCGGCGGCCTCGATCAGGTCGGTCCAGAGCTGCCGCTCGGCCACAGCCTCGCGCACGCGCGCCTCGAGCTCCTGGTTCAGCTCCTGCTGGCGCCTCTCCGACGCGCGCAGCTCGGTCACGTCCTGAACGGAACCGACGATGCGGCTTTCCGTCATCCGCGTGCCGCGCGACAGAAAGATTCGCTTTACCCCGTCGAGCCGCGTGACCTGATACTCCGCCGTGAAGGACTCCCCGACCGCAACCGACATCTGCAGTCTGGAAACCCTTTCCCGGTCTTCCGGGCCCATGAATTCGAGCCAGCGTTGCGCGAACTCCTGCGCCTGCTCGGGCCTTGCGCCCACGAGCAGCGCCATGCGGTCATCCCATTGGCTAAGTCCAGTGACCCGGTTTGCTTCCCAGGTGCCGAGGTCGGCGACGTCGAGTGCGGTCCTCAGGCGTGTCTGCCCCTCGATCAGCGCCGCCTCGCGCTGCCGCCGGTCGGTGATGTCCCGGTGGACGCCCAGAAGGCGCAGCGGCCGGCCCGTTTCGTCCCGCTCGATCTCGCAGTCGGCGCGGATCCAGCGGACCTCGCCGTCGCTGGGGCGGATGATCCGGTACTCGACCTCATACCGCCGCTCGCCCGTGGCCAGCGCGTTGAGGAACTTCCGCTCGGTCGCCTCGCGGTCTTCGGGATGGATGCGCGCGACCCACTGCTCGTGCTTTTCATTCCACGCATCCGGCGGCAGGCCATGGATCGCGAGGTATTCCGGGCTGCGGTGATTGCGGAAGCCGCCGTCGCGCAGGTCGATGGTCAGACGGCCGAGGCCCCCGATGCGCTGAGCCCGCGCAAGGTCTGCATCGCGCTCGAGGATGCGTTCCTGCGCCTTGGCGAGAGCCTCCCCCACGGTCGCGGCCTCACTGAGCCCGAGCGGCGGCAAGGAGACCTTCTCGTCCCGGCCGACATGTTCGGCGGCCTTGGTCAAGGCCAGCAGTGGCCTTTCGATGCTGCGCGCCGCCAGCGAGGCGACCCAGAGGGAAAGCGCAAGCGTTCCGAGGCCGAGCGCGACGAGCAGGCCCATCAGGCTCCATAGGGGACGCATGACCTCCTCGACGGGCACGCCCACGCTGACCCGCCACCCGGTCGTCGACGAGCGCACGGCAGCGCTCAGCACGGTCCGGCCATCCAGCGTCACGCCGCTCCAGGTCGCGCGCTCGCCAGTGGCGTAGCGCCGCAAGGAAGCGCTGGCTTCTGCGCCGAGAAAGCGCTCATGATCGCTCGACCTCGCGATGATGCGGTCCTTGCGGTCGACAAGCGCGACGATCCAGCCTGCCGGGGCCGCGGCCGTGAGCGTGCCGGCCAGGCGGCCCGGCTCGAGCGCCATGTTGAGCGCATAGCGGACAGCGCCGTCGACGAATACGGGCACGTCGACCAGCACGAACTGGCGCCGGACGGTCGCGCCGACATAAAGATCGGACACGACGCTCTTCCCGGTCCGGAAGACGTCGTCGTCGGCTTCCCGCAGCATCGGGTCGATCGAGATCGGCAGCGACGAGCCAAACGGTCTGGAGGAGTTGAGAACCTGCTGTCCGGACCGTTCGCGCATGGCGATGAAGTCGCCCCTGCTGCGAAGGACCAGCCGGACCTGCGCATCGAAGGACTGGAGGTCGCCCGCCGCCACGGCCGGCGAGGTCGCGAGGGTCTCCATCGTGGCGCGCAGCGTCTCGATCTCGCGATCGATGGTCTGCGTCACACGCTCTGCAAGATCGAGCGCGGCCTGCGAATGGCGCTCGCGCTCATGGTTGTAGTAACCGAGGTAAAGGACCACCGCGAGGATAACGACGGGAGCGAGGCAAGCCAGCACGAGAAGCCGGAGCCGCGAACGCGTGGATGCAGGTGACCCCAGTTGTCCCGCGTTCTTCAGCAGCGTGGTCATGCAATGCCCCCGTTGGTAAATGCGCGAGGCGGCATTTGGTTTCATCGGTGTCGACGAAAAGTCGGCTGGCCCAAGGGCGCCCCCAGCCCGCGATCAGGGGTCCAGCCGCCGCCTCATGCGGTTCGGCCGGACGAACGCCCTGCGCACCATCTCCGCATAGTGCGGCTCGAGCCGCATGGCCGCAGCTTCCGCCGCAGCGCTGTCGGCGCTGGCGGCGGCTGCCAGCGCGCGCACCTCGGCGCGCATGGCCTTCTCGTCGATTCGCGTGAGCCTGCCGTCGCGGACGACGATCGCGCCATCCACGACGACATGGCGGACTGACGAGCCGGTTTCGCCGAAGACCAGCTGCCGCTGCACGTCATTCAGCGGCGTGAAGGCTTCGGTGTCGAGGTCGATCAGCGCGACATCGCCCCTGGCGCCGGGGGACAGCCAGCCGATCCCGCCCACGGCGCCCAGCGCCCGCGCCCCGCCCTCGTACATCACGCCAAGGATCTCCTGCGCCGAGGGCCATCGGCTCCAGTCAGCGTCGGCAAGCGTGTGGATCAGGCCGGCCATCTTCATCGCGCCCCAGAGATTGACGCTGTCGTCGGCGATTGCTTCGTCCGTGCCGAGGCAGACATCAATTCCGGCTTCCCGCCACGCACGGAACGGCGCGACACCGCTGCCGAGCCTGAGGTTGCAGACCGGGTTGTGCGCCACCGTCACGCCGGCATCCGACAGAATGGCGATGTCGTCGTCGTCCACCCAGATGGCGTGGACGACCACCGTGCGGGGCGTCAGCACGCCCCGCGCCTTCGCCTCCTTCACCAGGGAGCGCCCCAGCACCGCTTCGCCGAAGGCAGCCTGCGTGCGCGTTTCCAGGATGTGGATGTTGAAAGGGAGATCGCGCTTCTGGCTGAGCTCCGCGAGCGCCTGGAGGTAGGACGGCGTCACACGCTGGATGGCCGAGCAGGATAAAGCCGCGCCGATGCGGCCTTGGCCCGCGCCGTCCCAGCGCTCGATCAGGTGTGCGTAAAGCTCGAGCAGTTCGCCGTCGGATTGCCGTGGCGCGGCATCCATCTCGGCGACGATCGCCGGGGGCAACATGTCCTTGAGGTAGGGGTGCTTGTCGTACTCGGCGATGTTCGGCTGGTCGATGGCGATGCGGGCCCGCATGCCGATATCGGCATAGGCCTGCGCGATGGCGTCGATGCCCTCCACGGTCGCCGCAGGCACGTGAAAGGCGTCGTCCATAACGCTGGTCACGCCCGTCTTCAGCATCTCCATCGCGCCGATCATCGTGCGCGCATAGGCAAGCCGCCCCTGCGGGACGGCGCTCGCCAGCGGCGGCACCTCGCGCAGCATGAACACTTCCAGCGGATAGCCCGGCAGCGCGCCCTTCTGCAGGTTCCCCGGCGAATGGAAATGCGCGTTGATCAGCCCCGGGATCGCGAGATGGCCGGCGGCGTCGAGCCGTGGCGTTCCGGGCGGAGCCTCGATGCCGCGCTCGATGCGCGTGATGCGGCCCTCCTCGATCAGGATGTCCGCGCTATCGAGGTCGCGCGGCTCCGGCCCGAAGGTGAGCACCCTCGCGCCCGCGATCAGGAGGTCGCGGCCGCTCATGCCGCGCCATGGCCCCTGATGGCCACATCGGCGATCTCGCCCGCGCGGGCAGGCCAGATCAGCGCGCGGGAGCCTGCGATGTGCCGCAAGGCGCGCCTGAGATGCTTCAGGCGGAAGGGCTGGCCCGTGACGTGGGGGTGAAGCGCGATCGACATCACCAGCGCGTCGCCTTCCGCCTGCCGCAGCATCTCGTCGAACTGGTCGACCACCATGTCGGCGAAGGCGTCGGCATCCATCCGGCGCACCACGATGGCGTTGGCGTCGTTGGCCTCCTGCGGGTAAGGCACGAGCATCAGCGGTCCGGAGCGCGTCTGGAACGGGATCGGCCGGTCATCGCAGCACCAGTCGAGGAAATAGCGGTAGCCTGCCTCCTTCAGAAGGTCGGGCGTGATGCGGCTTTCCGAGATCCAGGGCCCCAGCCAGCCGGCCGGCGGACGGCCCTCGTGGCGCGCGAGCGTCGCGGTCGCCTCGGCGATGAGCTCGCGCTCATCGGCTTCCGGCAGCTCGCCCTGACGTTCGGAATTGGTCCGGCCATGGCAGGCGATCTCGGCGCCGTCATCCCGGAAGCTTTCGATCAGGCCGGGGCATGCGGCATAAAGATCGCTGTTCGCCAGCAGCGTGACGGGCAGGCTCTCCTCCTTGAACAGCGCCCGCAGCCGGTGCGCGCCGACGCGGTTGCCGTAGTCGAGCCAGGGGTAGTTGATGACGTCGAGCCCCGGCCCCGCCGGCACGAGTTCGTCGACGATGCCCTCCCCGAAGGCGTAGGCCTCCAGGTTGAGCGCGAACATCACGGCGAGCCCGCGCCCCTGGGGCCAGCGGTAGGGCGGCGGCTCGGTGATCGGCCGATAGCCATAGCGGCCATGATGCGTCAGCGGGCGTCGGATGGCGTCACTCAACCGGTTTGGCCAGAAGCGCGGCCAGCGCCGGATCGAGGCCGCGCGTGCCGCGTCCGCCGATGCGCGCGAAGGAACCGCGGCGTGGAGGGTTGGTCTTCAGCTTCACGAGCATCTCACACAGCGGCACGGCGCAGCCGATGCCGTCGAGCAGGGGGGCGTCGACGCTGTCTTGCAGCTTGGCCGCCATGCCGGCCATGGCCGCGCCGCACAGCACCACCGCTTCGGCGCCGTCCTCGTCGACCAGCCGCCGCGCCGCTTCGATCACGGCCGCCCGGACGCTGCCGGGGTCGCGGTAGACTGTCGTGGGCGCCGCTTCGATCGAGCGCACCCCGGCGAGGCGGGCCTGCAGCCCGAGCGCCGCGACATGCTCGCGGTAGACGGCGGGCGTGCCGAACACGACGAGCCCGAAGCGTCCGCCGAGCATGAGCGATGCCAGCATCGCGGACTCGCTCATGCCGACGACCGGGATGTCGAGCATTTCACGCACCGGAAACAGCGCCGTGTCGTAGGAAACGGCCAGCAAAACGGCATCTGCGCTGGAGGCATGACGCGCCGCCAGCGTCAGGACCATATGGGCCGCGATGGCGTTCTCGGCGCGGGAATTGATGACTTCGGCCCCGAACTCTCCCGTGACGGGCATGATCTCCGTGCCGGCGGAGGCGGCGGCCCGCGCTGCGGCGGCGCAACTCTCGGTCACGGCCGACGTCAGGTTAGGATTGATCAGCAGGATCCGCATGCGAACTTCCGGCCGGGATCGGCAGGACCTCTCAACGGCTCAGGATGCGCCCTGCCCCACCGCTTGCCAAG
>JAIXZF010000146.1 GCA_027489835.1 Hyphomicrobiales bacterium | reverse complement strand
CCATTGTATTCGGCCGTCACGACACGGCCAGGAGCGGCTGAACGCACCGGCGTGCCCGTCTCGGCCCTGAAGTCGATGCCCGAATGCATGGCGAGCCCGCGGGTGAACGGGTCGACCCTGTGGCCGAACGAGCTGGTCTGCTCGAATTCCGTCGGCATGGGACGACGCAGGGGCAGGGCGGTCGCCACGCCCCTGAGGCGCTCGACAGCGCCGAGCTTCGGCTGAAGCCTGACGACCGCGGCCTCGAACGGGCCGGTCCGCGGATCGAGATTCGCAGGAATGAACGGTCCGCCCTGAGCCGACGGACGCGGAGCCGCAGCCAGCCTGTCCGGATCGAGCCCGACCTCCGAGATCACCGACCTCAGCGACGAGAACGCGCCTGTCACGGACGTCTCGATCCTCTGGAGCGCGGCGACCTGCGCCGCCGAAACCTTTCCGAGCCTCTGCGCCACATGGCTCAGCCGGTCTTCGATCGGTGGAGGCTGCTCGAGCGCGCTCTGGTCCCAGGCATTGGTCGATGCGTTGCGGCGGTCGCCGTCCCGCTTCAGCCCCGGCATCTCGGGCACGGGCATCGGGCGCGGCGTGGGAGCGAAGCTGCTGATGCTCGACGTCGTCGTTGCGGCCAGCGAGGGCTGCGCGGCAGCCGCCGCGGCGGCGGCTGCGGCAGGAGCGGCGCGGGGCATGCGCCCGGAGGCGAGGTTCTGGCCCGACATCGTGTCCGCCAGCGCCGCGACGATGGCCTGCCGGGTCTCGAGCTGGGACTGCCGCGTGACGAGTTCCGCGACGCGCGCCTCGACGCCGTCCTGATCGGCGAACTGCCGGCTCGACAGCTTGTCGATTTCGCTGCGCAGGGCGGCGATGCGGTCCTCGTAGACGTACTGGCGAGCCGTCTCGCGCTTGATCATGTGCCCGGCGAAGCTGTCCTTGGTGAGGACCAGCCACGTCGCGCCGGCGCTCCAGCCCGTCAGGATGGTCGCGGCGAACAGGCTCACCGCGATGGTGGAGCGCCTGACGGTCACCAGACCGGGATCGTATTTCGAAGAGGGAGGAACCTTGGCCACGCGAGTCACCACAAACACTAGGACTGTGGTGATTACGCCTGATTAGGGTTAATCAATTCGGAATCGCGCCCGCTTCACGTGCAAGTCGGACCAAGCATCGCCGCCCGGATCATGTGTCAGAGCTTGCGGGCCGCCTCCAGCACCTCTTCGGCATGGCCATCGACCTTCACCTTGTTCCAGATCGCCGCGACCTTGCCCGCTCCGTCGATCAGCACCGTCGTGCGCTCGATGCCCATGTACTTCTTGCCGTACATGCTTTTCTCGACCCAGACGCCATAGGCCTCCAGCATCGACTTGGCCTCATCCGAGGCCAGCGGGAAGGCAAGATCGTATTTCTTCTTGAACTTCTCGTGGCTTGCGACGCTGTCGGCCGAGACGCCGACGATGTCCGTGCCCGCCTCTGCGAACTGGGCCCGCAGCGCGTTGAAGGCGATGGCCTCTTTCGTGCAGCCCGAGGTGTCGTCCTTGGGGTAGAAATACAGGCACAGCTTGCGCCCCGCCATGCCGGCCAGGGAGACGGAACCGCCGCCATCCTTGGGCAATGTGAATGCCGGGGCGGGCTCGCCGATCTTCAACGTCATCGCGCCTTCCTTTCGTCGTGTTCTATTGCTTCTCAGGCTGGTGGTTATAGTGCTTCGCATGGCGTGGTGAAGGCCTTCGAATCGTCGCGCGCTGACGCCATCCCCGATCGATCTCATCATGGACGCGCGGACGATTGACTGACGGACCGACAAGCGCCGAGCGGCCAGAAGCCGCGCCGCCGAAACGCCGCCGCAAGCGCGACAGGCTGGGCTTCATCGCAGGCGTCGTCACCGCAGCGTCGGTGGTCGTCGCGGTGCTGGGGCTTGCGCTCTGCGCGCTGTTCATCTCGGGTGTCATCCCGCTAGCCGGGCTGCAGCACTACGTCGCCGCCGACCTCCAGAGCCGACTTGGCGCGGGGTGGCGCGTTTCGGCCGCGAAGGCTGCGATCCTGCGCCTCGAAGGGCAGGCCGTGCTGCAGGTGCGCAATGCACAGTTCGAGCATGTGTCCGGCCTGCGCCTGAGGGCTCCGGAGGCAGATGTCCGCTACGATCCCTGGTCGGTTGCGGGCGGCACGCTCCGCATCCGCTCGATCGACCTGCACGGCGTCAACCTGCGCCTCCAGGCTGACCGAAACGGCGCTGTGACGCTGGACACGGGCGACGCGACGCTGCCGCTGGCGGAAGCCGACCCCACCGCGCCAGGCGTCATCGAGCGCGCGGGCACGGCCATCGCGACGCTGCTCGACAGCGAGGCCTTGCTCCCCGGCCTCGACCGGCTGTCGCTCACCGGCGCCCGGCTCACGCTGGTGGCGCCCGATGGTCAGGAGCGCATCGGCCTTGAAAGCGTGTCCATCCATCTCGAGCGCGCCGAGGCTGGCCGCAAGATCAGGATCACCGGTCATTCGGAGACGGGGCTGAAGGATCTCGTGCTCTCGAGCCGGATGGACGAGGCGGGCCTGCGCTGGATCGACGCCTCCATCGAGGCCTTCCGGCTCGACATGATCGAGCGCCTCTACATGGGCCCGGCAGGCGCCGTCCTTCAGGGCTTTCCGCTCTCGGGCAAGGTCAGCCTCGGCACGATTGGCGGCGTGACGCGCAAGGTCTCGGGGGCGTTAAGGCTGGGCGCCGGCGTTCTGCGGCTGCCCGATGCCGGAACGCAGCCCGTCGCTCTCGACCGCGTGTCCGGAGAGTTCGAGGCCGACGGCGCGTTGTCAAATGTGAAGCTGAGCAATCTGCGCGCCGAAGCGGGCGTTACGGCCCTCTCCATGCAAGGCCAGTTCCTGCGCCCGGCCGGCGCCGGCTGGACTTTCACGGGGAACGGCTCCGGGCTGGTGGCGGGCGAGGGGCTGGACCCTCCCCAGACTGTCGTCGAAGCCGGCGTCGAGCTTGCCGGCGAGGGGGCCGACAGCGCCGAGCTGCGCGCCATGACCGTCAAGGGACCGCAGCTCGACGTGAGTGCGACGGGCCGCGCCGCCCGGACGCCTGATGGGCCTGAAGTGCAGCTTCGCCTCAACGCGCGCAATTCCAAGGCGCGCGCGCTGCTGGCGGCCTGGCCGCGCCCTATCTCGCCGATCATCCGCAGCCTCCTGGTGGAACGGCTCGAGGCGGGCCATGTCGAGGCGCTGGCGCTCGATGTCGACATGAACGCCGCCGCGCTGCGT
>JAIXZF010000431.1 GCA_027489835.1 Hyphomicrobiales bacterium | reverse complement strand
GAGATGACCTGGACGTTGAGTTCCTGGGCCATCATGCCGGTCGCGGCGGTGTAAAGGGCTCGCATCTCGCGTTACTCCCGTATGTCGCGTCAGGCCTGGACGTCGGAGAGGCGGCGGATCGCGTCGCGCCTCAATTCGTCCGTGCGGCCCATCAGGCTGCTGATGGTGGAATAGGCGCGCTGCACCTCGACCATGCGGGTCATCTCCAGCACGGGCTTGACGTTGGAGCGCTCGACCACGCCGGTCTCGACGCGAACCTGCGGTCCGGCGGGCTGCGGCGCGGCCGCCGAAGAGAACAGGTTGCCCCCCTCGTTCCTGAGATCACGCGGGTTGGCGAACTTGACGAGGCGCACCTTGCCGCGATTGCCCTGGTCGGTCAGCACGGTGCCGTCCTCGGCGATGCGAACGCCCGTCTCGCTGGTGGAAATCTCGATCGGGCCGCCCTCGCCCATGACCCTCAGCCCGCCCTGTGTGACGAGCTGGCCGCGCGAGTTGATCTCGAAGGCGCCGTCGCGGGTGAAGCGCGTCTGGCCGTTGCCGGTCTGGACCGTGAAGTAGCCGTCACCGCGCATCGCGGCGTCGAGCGGGTTGCCAGTGCGCTCCATCATGCCGGCGCTGAGGTCGATGGGCGTGCCCTTGTCGACGACATGCGACACGCGCCGGTCCGGCATCGGAAAGGTCTCGGCCTTGGCGCTCGGCATGACATGCTCGGCAAAGCGCGTCGACCGGGCCTTGAAGCCGTTCGTGTTGATGTTCGCCACATTGTTGGCGATCACGTCCATCTCGCGTCGCAGCACCATTTGCCGCGACAGCCCGACGAGAAGAGCATTCTCCATCTGAGCCAACTCCCATCTTGCGGCGACGTCCGGACGCTCCCCAGCGCGGCCATCGCCAGACAGGTCCTCGCAGGAGCCGTGCCAACGGGAGTTATTCAGTTTTAGTTAGAAAGTTCATGGGCTTGACCTGGATGCCGCCATTCACGTCGACAGGCAGGCCCTTGCCTCTCGGGCAAATTCCGCCCGGCAAATCCTGCCGCACTTAACGGGACGTTAACCATAAAACGCCAGTGTCGATGCCAACGGGGGCCATCCGCGCTCTCTATGTCCTGAAGGGGGCTTCGACCGCGTCATGGCCAAGAAGAAAGCCAAGGAACCGTCGCCGGATGGCGGCGGGGAGGAGGGTGGGAAGAAGGCCGGCGGCAAGGGCCTGCTGGGCAACAAGCTCGTCCTCGGCGGCCTCGCGGCTGTCCTGCTGCTCGGCGGCGGCGGTGGCGGCTGGTGGTTCTTCCTGAAGAAGAAGCCTGTGCCCGAAGAGCAGGCCGAGGCGAAGATTGCGCCGAAGAAGACGGCCTTCGTCGACATGAAGGACATGCTCATCAACATTGCCGGCGCCCAGCCCGGAGAGCGCCAGAACTTCATCAAGGTGAAGGTCGCCCTCGAGATCGCCGACGCCAAGATGGCGCCCGAAATCCAGCCCCTGCTGCCCCGCGTCGAGGACATGTTCCAGGTCTACCTGCGCGAACTCAGGCCCGCCGACCTCGAGGGCTCGGCCGGCACCTACCGGCTGAAGGAGGAGCTGCTGCGCCGCGTCAACGTCGCGGTCCATCCCGCCAAGGTCGACGCCGTCCTCTTCAAGGAACTTCTCGTCCAATGAGCGGCCCCGACAATCCGGACGGCACGGGCGGCGAAACCGAAAGCCTCGCCGACGAGTGGGGCGCAGCCCTGGCCGAGCAGAGCTCGGAAAGCGGCGGCGTCGACGCCATGGCGGCCCAGTGGGCCACCATGCTCGACAGCCAGAACAACTTCGAGGACGTCGAAAGCGGCGTCGACCGCCTGCTGTCGCAGGACGAGATCGACTCGATGCTCGGCTTCTCGGTGGGCGAGATGGGGGCCGGCGGCCGCGCCGGCATCCGCGCCATCGTCGATTCCGGCACGGTGTCGTATGAACGCCTGCCGATGCTCGAAATCATCTTCGAGCGCATGGTGCGGCACCTCTCCACCAGCCTGCGCAACTTCTTCAACGACAACGTCGAGGTCGCGCTCGACGCGATCCGCTCCGTCAGGTTCGGCGACTACGTCAATTCGATCCCGCTGCCGGCGATGATCGCCGTGTTCAAGGCCGAGGAATGGGACAATTTCGGTCTGGTCACGGTCGAATCCTCCCTGACCTACGCGGTTCTCGACACGATGCTCGGCGGCCGCCGCAGCGCGGGCCCGATCCGCCATGACGGCCGGCCCTTCACCACCATCGAGATGAACCTGCTCAAGCGGATGATCGGCGTCGTGCTGGTCGATGCCGAGACGGCGTTCCGCCCGCTCGCCCCGGTCAGCTTCAGGGTCGACCGGATCGAGACCAATCCGCGCTTCGCCACGATCTCGCGGCCTGCCAACGCGGCCATCCGCGTCGACCTCCGGCTCGACATGGAAGGCCGGGGCGGCTCGCTGCAGATCCTGCTGCCCTACGCCACCATCGAACCCGTCCGCGAAATGCTCCTCGAGAGCTTCATGGGCGAGAAGATCGGCCGCGATCCGATCTGGGAGAACCACCTCGCGACCGAGATCTATCAGGCCAACGTCCCGATCGAGGCGGTGCTTCATCAGGAGCGGATGCCGCTCTCGCGCATCATGCAGCTCGACGTCGGGGACACGCTGGTCTTCGACGCGCGCCCCGATCGCTTCGTGACCCTCAGATGCGGGGATTTCTGCGTCACCGAGGGCCGCGTCGGGCGCGTGGACGACAAGATCGCGATCCAGACGGTCGCGCCCCTGAGGCGCTCGCGCACCACCATCTCGGCCTTCGACGCCGTGGCGTCGCAGCGTGCCGAGAGCGGCCGCTGACGGAAAACGGGAAAGTAGCGGGCATGAGTCTCACCATCGCGTTCATCGCAGATCTGCTGGTCGGGGTGTTGCTGGTCGCCACCATCGCCACCTGCGTGGTGCTGTCACGCCGCATCGAGCGCCTGAAGGCGGATGAAAGCGCGATGCGCCGCACCATCGGCGAGTTGCTGGCGGCCACCGACAGCGCGGAGCGCGCCATCTCCGGCCTCAAGCTCACCCTCGGCAATTGCGACAAGACCCTTGCCGAACGCCTGCGGACCGCTGAGCGCTATGCCGCCGACCTTGCCGCGCAGATCGAGGCGGGCGAGCAGGTAATGGAGCGCATCGGCAAGATCGTCGAGGCCTCCCGCCTCGTCGCGCCCTCGGCGGCCAACGCGCCGGACGAGCCCCGGCCCGCCGTCCGCAAGCTCACCGACGCCGCGGACATGGCCGCCGCCATCACCCAGCGCGCCGTGCGCCGTCTCGACGGGAACGCGGCATGACATTGCTCCACTCCGGCCCCTGACGCGATGATCGACCGTCAGCGCCTCATTCCGGCAGTGATCCTCGGCGCGATGGGCCTCCTCGCGCTGAAGGTCATTTCGTGGATGGGCGTGGGCGAGCAGTTCAACTTCACGCCGCTGGCCGAGCAGGTTGCGCCCGCGACGGCCAAGGTCGCGGCCGACGGCTCGTACAATCCGAACGAATTCAGGGGCGTGACCCAGATGTGGGCCCGCGCCCGCGAGCCGTACAATCCGAACGCAGCCGATGTGACCGGCTCCGTCCCGGCCAAGCCGAAGGACAAGGACAAGGATGGCAAGGCAGCCGAACCCGCGCCGCAGCCTCTGCCGCCAGACATCGCGGCGCGCGACCGCTCGGCCGTGATGAACCAGGGCCAGCGACAGCCATCGGCGGCCGAGCGCGCTCTGACCGAGAGGCTGGGCGAGCGGCGGGACGAGATCGAGGCCCGCCAGCGCGAACTGGACCTGCGCGAGAAGCTGCTCGAGACCGCCGAACGCAAACTCGACGGGCGGGTGGGCGAGCTCAAAGCCGTCGAGGAGAAGCTCGAGACCAAGGCGACCGAGGGCGACGGCTCCGAGTCGCAGGGCCTCAAGAAGCTGGTCATCATGTACGAGAACATGAAGCCAAAGGATGCGGCCCGCGTCTTCGACCGGCTGCCATCCGACGTGCTGGTGCCGGTCGTGCTGCAGATGAACCCGCGCAAGATGTCCGAGGTGCTGGCCTCGATGACGCCGGAGGCCGCCGAGAAGCTGACGGTGGCGCTCGCGACGCGAGCGAGGGCCGGGGCCAACGGCGCCGCGCCGCCGCCCGTCGTCCAGCCGGCCGGCTCAACCGAACTGCCGGCCATCGCGCCCGCTCCCGCACGCCGGCCTCCGCCGCGCAATTGAGGGGCGCGCAGCGCATCCTGCCAGGCGTCAAGGCTCCTATAACGCTCAGTTGACGCCCGATTGACCCTCCGAGCCGAGCCTCCGCCCACCGACAGGCAGGAGGCGGACATGATTGGAGGAGGCGCACGACAGGGGCTGTTGACGTTTTTGGGCCGGCGCTCGCCGGGCGTGGTCTTGCTGGCGCTGGGTCTTCTGGCCGCGCCGGCGGCGGCGACGGGCAGCATCCTCGGCGATGACGAGGAGATCGCCGCTTGCACGGCATGGGACATCCACCTGCGCTACCTTGTGGAGCAGCGCCAGCGCTTCGGCACCCTGACCGAAGGCGAGGACCGCGTCATCCTCGACGAGATCACCTTCACCTCCCGGCTGTGCGACAGGGGCGGCTACAAGCGCGCTCTCGACCGTTACGCGGCGCTCTTCGCCCTCCTCTCCGGGGAGGATGACGAGCGGGACGCCGATTGAGCGTCAGCCCGGCCAGCGCCCGGCGAACGCGCCGCGGGCCTTGAGGATGGCGAGGCCCAGCGCCGTCGGCGGCGTGAACGGCGCGCGATCATGCACCTCGCCGAGGTCGATGCGTGCCGCCAGCGCCCTTTTGCCATAGGTGTGCAGCGAAGCGATCGACTGCATGATGAAGGTGATCAGCGGCAGCGCCTCGCGGTAACGCGCTTCCGCCTCGGCCTCCTGCCCCGAGAGCATCAATCTCTCGATGTCGAGCATGACGTCCAGCAACTCCGGCGCGGGGATGAGCCCGGCCGCCCCGGCGCGGATCATGTCGGGCCATTCCACGCCGGCCCGCCCCGCGAAGATCGCGAAGGCGCCGTCGGTCTCGCGGGCCAGCCGCTCCGTCTCGATCGCCGATCCCTCGCCCTTCAGCAGCGTGAAGCCCTGATGGCGCGCACGCAGCGTGTTGAAGCCGTCTGAGCTCAGCGAGGCGCCGAGGAACTGCGGCGCATGCTGGATGGCCGTCGGGATGCGCGCCGCGGCCATCATGGCGTCGAAGCTGGCGATCAGCGCCTCCTCGCTGGCGAGCGCCTCCGGCGCAGGCTGGAGGATCAGCCAGGACGCCCCCTCCCCCCGCGCGCGCTCGATCAGGCGCAATCTCTCGCCGGCGTCCGGCCCGCCGATCGTCACCGCGACCGGAACGCGGCCGCCCACCGTGCGCAGCGTGAGGTCGATGAGCCGCAGCTTCTCGGCCTCGCTGAGCTTCGCGATTTCCGTTGCGATTCCGAGCACGGCCAGCCCGGCCGGGTTGAGCGCGAGGCAGGCCTCGATCTGCGCCGCCATCGCGCCCTCGTCGACCGCCCCATCGCGCCGGAAGTAGCAATAGAGGATCGGATAAACGCCGCCGAAGCGGCCCTGGCTTCTGCTCATCAGGAATCCCCCAAACCCGTTGCCGCAGAGCTTGGCCCTGCGGGGGGCCGCGCGCAATGCCGTCGCCGGATGCCGCCATTGCGCAGGCTGACGGTGGCCTGACGATGGATTGACGTGCGCCTTCCAGATTCGCGGCGGCCCCGGTGCCGTGCCGGGCCCTAGCTTCGACGGGTCATTGCGATGCCACGGACCTCGATCACCAAGGGCGCGTTTCGTGCCCGCCTCCTCGCTGCCGGCGCGCTGGCGCTCGCAGCGTTCTCGGCCCCTCCCCTCGCAAGGGCCGAGGCCCAGCCGGCCGCCCAAGCGACCACCTGCAGCATCTGGGACCGCTATCTGCGCTCGGTGCTCGAACAGCGGGTGCAGATGGGCGACTACGTCGTCGACGTCGACAGAGCCATCACGGACGAATTGGCAGACACGCTCGCGACGTGCCGCGAAGCGAATTTCGGCGCCGCGCTGGAGCGCTATGCGACGCTGCTGAGGCTGCTTGAGGGTCCCGAAGAGGCCGCGTCGGCCAGGGAGTTGGCGAGGCGCTAGCGGGCCTCAGCGGCCGAGCTTCGCGAGTTCCACCGCAACCCTGAGCTCGATATGGCCGATGACCTCCTCGAGCCGGGGGTCGTCGGTCATGTCGCGGGTGGCCTCGAGCTGGCCCTTAAGCTGGGCGAGCTGGCCATGGGGGACCATGCCGCCGAGCAGCGCGGCCTTGAGCCGGTCGAGCCCGTCGAGAAGATCGTGCCCGCGCTTCACCTGCCGCTTCTTGCGCTCGGTGGCGTCCTCGTTCGCCTGGAGCGCCACCAGCGCGTCCATCGGCGCGGCCGCCATGATCCCGCCCATGCGGGCCTGGTCCGGCGCGGCGGAGCCGCCTAGCGAGAAGCTCGCGCCGCCGCGCGCGGCCCGGGCGGCCGTCGTCGTCGTGCGTTGGATGGCGCTGCGGGGGTCGATGGGGAACATGCGCTACCTTTCCGCCAATATGGTTAACGATGCGTTGCGGCCCGGCAAAACCTGCCGCATCCGGCAGGAATGACCGCCCGCGACAGCCGGCATCATCTGGCACAGGCCTGTCAAACCTCTGATGCCGTTCGATAAAATGCTTCAGTTCCTGTTGGCACGACCTTCGCAGATGCATGTGCGGATATCCTCGAACGCACCCGGTCGCAGATGAGCCTCATGACCAGCCCGAAGCGCCCCTGCCGGTTCCGCCTGATTGCCGCCGCAGCTGTGGCCATGGCCGGCATCTGCCTTGCGATGCCCGCCGCTGCCATGTCGCGCATCAAGGACCTCGCCTCGGTCGAGGGCGTGCGCCAGAACCAGCTCGTCGGCTACGGCATCGTCGTCGGCCTTAACGGCACGGGCGACACGCTCAACAACGCGCCCTTCACCCGCCAGTCAGCCCAGGCGATGCTCGAGCGCCTCGGCGTCAACACGCGCGGCGCCAACATGCGCACCGCGAACATGGCGGCCGTCATCGTCACGGCCACGCTGCCCGCCTTCGCGACGCAGGGCACCAAGGTCGACGTCACCGTCTCGTCGCTGGGCGACGCCAAGTCCCTTCAGGGCGGCACGCTGCTCGTCACGCCCCTGCTCGGCGCCGATGGCGAGGTCTACGCCGTCAGCCAGGGCGCGGTCGCCATTTCCGGCTTCGCGGCCGGCGGCGACGCCGCCTCGATCACCCGCGGCGTGCCGACGGTGGGCCGCATCGCCAACGGCGCTTCGGTCGAGCGCGAGATCGACTTCGCGCTCGGCAAGCTCAAGACGCTGCGCCTGTCGCTGCGCAACCCGGACTTCACCACTGCGCGCCGGATGGCCGCCGCGATCAACGACTTCATGGGCGCCGCCACGGCCGAGCCGACCGACCCGTCCACCGTCGTGCTGCAGATCCCCGCCAAGTATCAGGGCAACATGATCCGGCTCCTGACCGAGATCGAGCAGCTCCGCATCGAGCCCGACCAGACCGCCCGCATCGTCATCGACGAACGCTCGGGCATCATCGTGATGGGCCGCGACGTTCGCGTATCCACCGTGGCCATCGCGCAGGGCAACCTGACGGTGACCATTTCCGAGCAGCCGCAGGTCTCGCAGCCGGGTCCCCTCTCCGGCGGCCAGACGGCCGTGGTGCCGCGCACCTCGGTCAAGGTCGACACCGAAGGCGGCAACAAGCTGGCCATCGTCAGGGAAAGCGTCTCGCTGCGCGATCTCGTCGACGGCCTCAACGCGCTGGGGATCGGCCCGCGCGACATGATCTCCATCCTGCAGGCCATCAAGGCCGCGGGCGCCCTCCAAGCCGAAATCGAGGTGATGTGATGACCATTCCAGCCGCATTGGCGCTGCCGGCCGCCAAGCTCGCTCTCGGCGCCGCAGCGAGCGCCCTCGGCGCGGTGGGCAAGGCCCTGTCGCCGCAGGATCAGAAGATCAGGAAGACCGCGAACGACTTCGAGACCATGTTTCTCGAGAACATGATGTCCCAGGTCTTCCCGCAGGAATCCTCCGAAGGCCCCCTGGGCGAGAATGGCACGGGCGGGCAGGTCTACCGCGGCATGCTCGTGAACGAGTACGCCAAGAGCATCGCCAAATCGGGCGGCATCGGTATGTCCGACACCATCTACCGCCAGATGCTCCAGATGCAGGAGCGCTCGAATGCATGATCCGAACGCCCCGGCCGCCGACCGGCCGCGCGTCACGACGCCGGCCGAGGCGCGCGAGCTGGTCGAGGCCGTCATCGCGACGCTGAACAGCCTCGCCCACGTCATCGGCGAGGAGACGCAGCTGATGCGCGAGGGCCAGATCGGCCCGGCGCTCGAACGCGAGCCCCGCAAGACCGAACTCTCGGGCAAGTACATGCGCAGCCTGGAGGTCGTGAAGGCCAACGCGGTGGCTCTCGCCCGCTTCGTGCCCGGCGACGTCGAGCGGCTGAAGGCGTCCCACCAGGCCTTCGGCGAATTGCTCGATGCGAACCAGGCCGTGCTCGCCACCGCCCGCGCCGTCTCCGAGACGATCGTGCGCGGCCTCGCTAAGGATGCCGGCCGCACCGCCCAGCCGCAGGGCTACGCTAGGACGGGCTATGGCTCCGTGGCCGCGCCCACGCAGAAGCTGAGCGCCGGACCGATCATGGTAAGCAAGACGTTGTGATGAACGTTAAGGCTTGATGAAAGCCTCACAGTAACGATTCACCAATGAATCTTACCGGAAGTTTACGCCTGTCCGCCATCCTGACCCTGCCGCGTTTGCGCGCGGCGTTGCAGGAGCAGCGAAATGGACATCGGCGGGATTAAATCGGCTCCCGCCGCCGCAAACCAGGCGTTTGCGAACCGTGCGGAGCCCACTGAGACCGGCACTCGTGCCGTGATGACCGAACTGCCGCGGGAGATCGCGGTCAGGGCCGTTGGATATGTGGATCGCGCGCCGTCCTATGCGGCGCAGCAGGAGCAGCAGTCGCGCGAAGCGATGCTGAAGACCTTCATCAAGACGCGGAACGTGGTCGACCCCCGCACCCGCGAACTGGTGGCCCGCGCCGTCGACACGCGAACCGGCGAGATCGTGCAGCAATTCCCCGACGAGGTGACGCTGAAGCTGCGCGAATATCTCAGCCGTCTGAAGGACGCCGCCGAACGCGGCGCGCCGCAGCGCTACGACGCCAGCGCCTGACCGGACCGGCAGCCGCGCCCTCCATCCCTCGGGTCCACCGACGTCAGGCGCCCTCCCCTCGCATGGAGTCCGTCACGGCGACTTCCGCGAAACGTGGTGAACGGACCCGCAATTTTCTTGGTTACCGTTTACCCCGCATTAAGCCTAACGCCCCATTATCGTTCGTGTCAGCCAGAAGGGCTGGCCGGCCCAGTATAGGCCGTCACGACCAAGAATGGTGCGTAAGATGCAAAGTGCTTCTCTGACCATGGGCATGAAGAATGCCCTGTTCTCGCTCGGTTCGCTGTCCGAGCAGATCGAAAAGACCAACAACCGCCTTGCCACCGGCAAGAAGGTCAATTCGGCGATCGACAACGCCCTCAACTACTTCGTCGCCGACAGCTTCCAGACCAAGGCCCGCAATCTCGGCTCCATCATCGAGAACATCGGCCTGGGCCTCAACGTGCTCAAGCAGACCGACAAGGCGCTGACCACGCTGCGCAACACGCTGGAGCAGGCCGAGGGCAATCTTCGCTCCGCGATGAACACCTCGGGCACCAACGCCCGCGCCACCTCCACCTTCGCCTTCCGCAACGCGGCGACCGGCGCGGCCGATGCGACCGTGACGCTGGCCGAAGCCGCCGGCGGCTCGAGCCTCAGCCGCTTCCAGGTGGGCGACACCATCACCGTCAACCTCGTCCGCGTCTCGAGCGGCGGCACGGTCACGGTCGTCGGAACCGGCACGACCCTGACCACGACGGCGACGACCACGGTCCAGAACCTGCTCGACAACGTCAACAACAACACCTCGATCAACCCGGCCAGCCAGGCCCAGCGCATGGCGGCCTATCTCAACGACGGCGGCAACATCGTAATCGAGAACCAGATCAACGGCGCCGACGCCGCGAGCGGCGACACCTTCGCCCTGCAGATGGTGGTCAACACCGCCGGCGGCGGCACCCAGACGCAGAACAACACGCTGGACATGTTCGCCTTCAACGGCGCGCTCGGCCTCAGCCCCTCCCCCACCGGATCGGGCACGCAGACCACGCTGATGCTCGGCGGATCGGTCGAGCAGGAGCCGCGCAAGGCCTCGGCGAACTTCTTCCGCGAGGTGCTGACCCAGATCCGCAACACCGCGCTGGACTCAGGCTACAATGGCGTCAACCTGCTGCAGGGCGACTTCATGCGCATCGCCTTCAACGAGGACGACACCACGTCGATCTCGATCCGCGGCAGCCGCATCAACGCCGCGACGCTGGGCTTCACGACCGACAATTACGCAACCAGCACGGGCGACGCGTTCTACAACCTTCAGTCCGACCTCGCGCTGAAGAACGTGATCGAGAAGGTCCGCGCCGCGAAGACCACCCTGCAGACGATGCAGTCGAACTTCGCCTCGAGTTCCGGGCTGCTGACGACGCGACAGGACTTCAGCAAGTTCGCGGTCAAGAACTTCACCGACGGATCGGACCTGCTGATCCTCGCCGACATCAACGAGGAAGGCGCGACCCTCTCCTCGCTCCAGACCCGGCAGCAGCTTGCGGTCACCTCGCTCTCGCTGGCCAACCAGGCCGACCAGGCGATCCTCAGGCTCTTCTGACACAGCTTTCGTCTGCAAGGCGCAGAACGCACCCCTTACGCACCTCGCCTCCGTAGCCAGAAGGCCAAAGTCGCGAAATCAGACGGCGGGTTCCGAAAGG
>JAIXZF010000086.1 GCA_027489835.1 Hyphomicrobiales bacterium | reverse complement strand
CCGCGCGAAGGGCCGCGATCGCCTCGCGGTCCGCCAGCGCCTCGCGAGCGGCCATGACGTCGAGCCCGGTCTCGCGATCCGCGTGCAGCGTCGGCACCCGCCTGCGGATGGCGCCGTGCAGCGCCGCGGTCACGGGGCCGGGCGCAAGCCCCTGGCGCAGGTCGATCGCCTGGCATGCCACGACGGCCTCCAGCGCCACCATCAGGCCGAAGGGCTCGAGCTGGCCATGAAGCTTGCGGATGGCCAGCAGTGTCTGCGGCGCAAGATCCTCGACCGCGTCCGAGACGGGGATGGCGTCGAGGCTGGCCGGCATCGCGGCGAGCCTGATCTCGGCATGGAGCGAGGCCGCCAGCTTCTGGGTGGGGACATAGCCGGCCGAGGGTCCGCCAACCGGCGAGAGATATTTCGGCAGCTCCGACAGCGTCGGCGACATCAGCTTGATCATGCGCTGGGCGCTGGCGGTGGCGAGATGGCACAGCGCGATGCTCAGCGCGTCGAAGGCGAGCGCCAGCGAGGAGGTGTGGAAGTTCGCCGCCGAGAGCATCAGCCCTTCGTCGAGCAGCACGAGCGGCGTGTCGACGGCGCCGTTGATCTCGATCTCGGCCTCGGCGCGCGCATGCTCGAGAGCCGCGAACGCCGTGCCGAAGACCTGGGCCATCGTGCGGAACGACACCGCATCCTGGATCTTGCGCGGATTGGCATGGATCGAGCTGCCCGCCAGCAGTGTCCTGAACAGCGCCGCCGCCGCCGCCTGCCCCGCCGCGGGCCGCACCGCCTGCAGCCGCGCGTCGAAGATCAGTGGGTTGGCGGCGTAGCCCTCATAGGCCAGCGCCGCGACGCCGGCCGCGGCGAGCATCATGTCCGACAGCTCGCCCAGCGTCACAGCCGCATGACCGGCGCTCGGCGCGCTGTGGTTGCAAAGGGCGAGGCCGTCTTTCGGCTCGAGTTCGACGGGTTTGAGGCCGGCGCGGGCCAGGGCCTCGGCGCCCTGGAGCAGGTCGGCGCCATGCCAGGCCTGTCCGCGTCCCAGAAGCACCGAGGCGATGTGCGCCGACAGGCCGAGATCGGCCGCGCTGATCGAGCCCCGCGCCGGAATGGCCGGGGTGACGCCGGCGTTGTAGAGCCCGATCAGGCCCTCGATCGCCGTGCGCGACAGGCCCGACTGGCCATGGGAGGCGCTGGCGATGCGGGCCGCCAGAGCGGCGCGGCAGGCTTCGCGCGGCAGGGGCGCGCCGACCCCGATGTTGCGGCCGAGCACGAGCTGCGCCTGGAAGGCGCCGATGGCCTGCTGGTCGATGCGGAAGCCGAGATTGCCGCCCAGCCCGGTGTTGAGGCCGTAGACCGGCTCGTCGCCCGCGGCGTAGGCCGCGACGATTTCGCGCGAGCGCGCGACGCGCGCCCAGGCCGCGTCCGACAGCGCGAGCGTGTGGCCCTCTTCGCCCAGCGCGGCGAGGTCGCGAAGGCCGAGCCGGTCCTCGCCAAGAACGACATGCGTCATGTCAGCCTCCAAAACCCAGCTCCTCGCGCCGCCTGGCGACATAGGCGTCCAGTTCCTCGGCGATGTCGGCATCGAGCGGGGGCGGCACGTAGGCGTCGCGCAGCGTCTTCCACATTTCGCTGGCGCGCGTCGTCGCGTTCCGCGCGCCGGCATCGGTCCAGTTCTCGAAATTGGTCCAGTCCGACAGGATCGGCCGGTAGAAGGCCTTCTCGTAGCGCGCGATGGTGTGGGGCGAGCCGAAGAAATGGCCGCCAGGCGCGATGCCCTTGATGGCCTCGATGCCCAAATCGTCATCGCTGAAATCGACGGGCTTGAGCATCTCGGCCCAGCCGCGCAGCATTTCCGCGTCGACGATGATCTTTTCGAGCGAGGCCGAGAGCCCGCCCTCGAGCCAGCCCGCCGTATGCGTGATGAGGTTGGAATGGCCCATGATCGAGGCCCACAGCGAGAACCCCGTCTCGTAGGTCGATTGCGCGTCCACCACCGGCGAGGCGTTGGGCGCCGAGGTGCGGATCGGCACCTTGAGCCGCCGCGCGATCTGGCAGGCGGCGAGGGTGGCGTTGACGAATTCGGGTGTGCCGAAGGCGGGCGAACCCGTCTTCATGTCGACATTGGACGTGAAGGCGCCCATCACCACTGGCGCGCCGGGGCGCACCATCTGGGTGAGCGCGACGATCGCGAGCGCCTCGGCGGTCTGCTGCACCAGCGCGCCGGCCAGCGTCACCGGCGCCATGGCGCCCATGAGCGTGAACGGGGTGATCACGACGCATTGCCCATGCGTCGCCATGGCGATGATGTTGTCGAGGATCTCCTCGTCCACGCGCCTCGGCGAGTTGACGTTGGTCACCGTCATCAGCGTCGGGCGCAGCGCCAGATCCTCAACCGTGCAGCGATGCTCGATGGCGGACATGGCGATGGCGTCCTCGGCGTTCACGCCGCCGACCCCGCGCGCCGCCCAGACGAGGTCGCTCATGGTGATGTGCGCGCGGTACATCTCGAGCTGGCGCAGCGGCACGGGGACGTCCACCGGCTCGACCAGCACGCCGCCCTGCCAATGCTGGGTGCCGACGCCGCCGAGCACCTTGAGGATGTCGCGGAACGCCTCCATGTCGCCATAGCGCCTGCCGCGTTCGAGATCGGTGATGTGCGGCGCGCCGCTCACCGGCCCGAAATTCACGACATTGCCGCCGACATGCAGGTGCCGCGCCGGATTGCGCGCATGCAGCACGAAGCGCTCGGGCGCGTGGCTCAGGCACGCCGCCACGATGTCGCGGCCGATCCGCACCATCTGGCTCTCGTCGTCGACGAGAGCGCCGTGCCGCCGGAAGATGTCGCGTGCCTTCTGGCCGCGGATTTCGATGCCGGCATCCTCGAGCACGGCGTGCCCCGCGTCCACGATCCGCTCGAGCTGCTCGGCGGAGAGGATCTCGACGGGAGACCATTTGTTCTCGAGCCGGGCCGCGATGGGCTCGATCGTCTGGACCGCCGCGCGCGGCGCCTTGCCCCGGCGCCGCGCCACGGGTCCGGAGCCTGGCACAGGGTCGGCCTGCGCGGCCTGGCGCCGCGCCGAGCGAGCGGCCGTGGCCTCGTCGGGCGGGGGCGAGACGAGCGCGCCGAGCTCGGCGACGATGCGCGCGAGATCGGGCCGCTCGCCCGGCCGGTGGCCGTCGACGGCGCGGCGCATGGCCGCGACATGCGCGGGCCTCGAACCGCAGCAGCCGCCGACGATCCGCGCGCCCGCGTCGATGGCGAGCCGGGCATAGTCGGCCATCAGCGCGGGCGTTCCCGAATAGTCAGTGCGGTCCCCGCGCACGGTCGGGATGCCGGCATTGGCCTTGGCGATGATCGGCAGGTGAGGGCCGGCCGCGCTCATGCCGAGCACGGACAGGACGAGATCGGCCGCCCCGACGCCGCAATTGGAGCCGAAGGCGAGGGGAGCGGGCCCCAGCGCCGCGGCGAACGCAGCGAGCGCGCCGGGCTGCAGCCCCATCATCGTGCGCCCCGCCGTGTCGAAGCTCGCGGTCAGCGTATAGGGCATGCCAACCCGCGCCGCCGCCAGCGCCGCCGCCCGCATCTCCTCGGGCGCGGACATTGTCTCGATCCAGATCACGTCGGCGCCGCCGGCCTTCAGGCCTTCGATCTGTTCGACGAAGACCTCCACGGCCTCGGCCTCGGTCAGCGGCCCCAGCGGCGTGAACAGGTCGCCGGTGGGCCCCACCGATCCGGCCACGACGACGGGGCGGCCCGCCCTGTCGGCCTCCTCGCGCGCGATCTCGGCCGCGATGCGGTTGAGCGCATGGGTCCGGCCCTGCGCCGCGTGCAGCATCAGCCGCCTCGCGTTGCCGCCGAAGGAGTTGGTGAGGATGATGTCGGCGCCCGCGTCGACGAAGCTGCGGTGCAGCGCCGCGATCCGGCCGGGATGCTGCTCGTTCCACAGCTCGGGCGCGTCCCCCGACATCAGGCCCATCTCGAACAGGTTGGTCCCTGTCGCGCCGTCGGCGAGCAGCACGGGCGTGTCGGCAAGGCGCTTGGCGAGGAGGCTCACGGCTCGTCCTTCAGGTGCGGTGGCGGCGGGGCGTGACGCAGCGCGTGGCGCGCGAGGTCATGGTCCTGAGCCGCTCGGGCAGCATCGCCATGATCTCGCGGCGCTGCCCGGGATGCATCCCCATCCAGGCGCCGATCTCGTTGCCCGTCCGCCCGCAGCCGATGCAGAAGCCGGTCGCGGGGTCGATCACGCAGGTCTTGATGCAGGGCGTCTCGATGCTCATCGGCTCATCCCCTGAGCCTCAGCCCGTCGGGATCGTGCAGCGGCCGCGCGACGATCCTCGCGGGGCAATGCCGGCCGAGGATGTCGATGTGGAGGCTCTCGCCATCCTTCGCGAGATCCGCCTGCACATAGCCCGCGGCCAGGCTCTTGCCGGTCCAGTGGCCCCATGAGCCCGAGGTGCAGTAGCCCACGGGCACATCGTCCTTCAGCACCACCTCGTAGCCGATCGCGTCGGCATGGGGCGCGTCGACCTCGAACACGACGAAGCGGCGGCTGGGCCCGAGCTCGCGCTCCGCCACAGCCGCCTGCTTGCCGGTGAAGTCGGCCTTGTCGAAGTCGATGAAGACGTCGAGCCCGGTTTCGGCCGCCGTGTAGTCGGGACGGAAATCCTTGTTGAAGGAGCCGTAGTTCTTTTCGAGCCTGAGCGAGGAGAGCGCCCGCCCGCCGAACAGCTTCATGCCGATCTCCGCGCCCGCCGCCATCAGCTCCTCGAAGAGCTGGAGCTGGAAGTCGGGGGTCACCCACATCTCGTAGCCCAGCTCGCCGGTGAAGCCGCAGCGCGCCAGGATGGCGGGGCTCATGCCGACGGCGGTCTCCTTCACCGCGAAGAACCGGAACGCGGCATTGCTCATATCCTCGCGCACCAGCTTCTGCATGACTGCGCGGGCAAGGGGCCCGGCGATCGAGAAGCCCGTCAGCGTCGAGGAGGCCGCACGGATGAAGACGTCGTCGGGCGGGTTGGATGCCTGGAACCAGCGCATGTGGAAGGCTTCGGCGAAGCCCGAGCCGATGATGAGGTAGCGGTCCTCGGCCAGCGCGGCGATCGACAGATCGCCCATGATGCGGCCTTTCGCGTTCAGCATCGGCGCGATGGCCATGCGGCCCGGCTTGGGGATGCGGCAGGCGAAGACGCGGTCGAGCCAGCGGCGCGCGCCTTTGCCCGTCACCTCGTACTTGCCGTAGTTGGACGCCTCGTAAAGGCCCACCGCCGTGCGCACCGCGTCGCACTCGGCCTTGACGTGGGGCATGGCGTTGGAGCGCCGATAGGTCGGCGTCTCGACCGGCTCGACGCCGGGCGGCGCGAACCAGAGCGCGCTCTCCAGCCCGAAATTGGCGCCCATCACCGCGCCGCGATCCACGAGCCGGTCGTGGATCGGCGTGCGCCGGAAGGGCCGGGCCGCCGGCATCTCCTCGTTGGGGAAGGTCAGGCGGAAGCGGCGCCTGTAGTTCTCGTCGACCTTGATGGCGGTGTAGCGCGGCGTGGCGAAGACGCCGTAGCGGGCCGCGTCCATGGCCAGCACGTCCTGGCCGGGATCGCCGTCCACCATCCAGCGCGAGAGCACGAGCCCGACCCCGCCGCCCTGGCTGAAGCCCGCCATCACCGCGCAGGCCAGCCAGAAATTCGGCAGCCCCCTGACCGGACCGACCAGCGGGTTGCCGTCCGGCGAGAAGGTGAAGGGCCCGTTGATCGCCTTCTTGATGCCGACCTTGCTCAGCGCCGGGAAATGCCGGAAGCCGCGTTCGAGCTCGGGCGAGATGCGCTCGAGGTCGTCCGGCAGGAGCTGCGTGTGGAAATCGTCCGGCGTCGTGTCGGGAGACCACGGCACGCAGGCCTGCTCGTAGGTGCCGAGCAGGACGCCCTGGCCCTCCTGGCGCAGGTAAATCTCGCCGGTGAAGTCGGAGGTGTTGATGATCTCCTTCTCGAGCCCTTCCAGTTCCGGCACGGGTTCGGTGATGATGTAGTGGTGCTCCATGGCGAGCACGGGCAGCTCCAGCCCGACCAGGCGCCCGATCTCGCGCGCCCAGAGCCCGCCAGCATTCACCACATGGCCGGCATGGATGTCGCCCTTGTCGGTGCGCACGTCCCAGGAGCCGTCGGCGCGCTGGTCCAGCGCCAGGACCTTGGTGAAGCGGTTGATCTCGGCGCCCATGTTGCGGGCCGCAGTCGCGTAGGCCTGCGTCACCAGCCACGGATCGACATAGCCGCCATCCTCGCGCCAGAGCGCGCCCTTGAAGAAGCGCTCCTCGATCAGGACGTTGCGGCGCTTGGCCTCCGCCATCGAGATCAGCTCGGTGTCCATCTTCAGCGTGCGGGCGCGCGAATGGATGAGCCTGAGGAAGTCCATCTGCCCGTCATCGGTTGCGAGGTAGATGCCGCCATTGTGGTGGATGCCGCAGCTCAGCCCGGTCGAGGCCTCGAGCTCGCGGTAGAGGTCGAAGGTGTATTTCTGCAGCCGCGAGACGTTGGCGTCGGAGTTGAGCGTGGTGACCCCGCCCGCCGCGTGCCAGGTCGAGCCAGAGGTCAGCTCGTTCTTGTCGAGCAGCACCACGTCGGTCCAGCCGGCCTTGGCAAGATGATAGAGCACCGAGACGCCGACGACGCCGCCTCCGATCACGACAGCCTGTGCGCTGGTCTTCATGGTTCAGTCCTTGGAGGCGGGCAGGATTTCGGCGCCCGTCCCGGCCGACGCCCCGAGCAGAAAGTGCGCGAAGCTTTGGGCGAAGGTGAGCGGCACGGCAAGAGCGAATACGGGGCTGTCCGCAGCGCCGGCCTCGTCCTTGCGCCACAGGGTGACGGGAATCTGCGCGATCACCGTGCGCGCCGCGGTGGAGGAAGTGAACACGGCAGGGTGAAGGTCCAGCCGGCAGCCCTTGGCGAGGACCTCGCGCGCCGCCCGCCCGGAAACGCTGAAGCAGGCGAGGCCATGGCCGGTCTCGACGACGCTGGCCGCGGCCTCCAGCCCGGATGCGATGCGCCGCGCGAAGGCGCCGGGCTCCTCCGGCCTCGCCAGGGCCAGCCATTCTCCGGGCGCGAGGCCGAGCGTGGTTACGGCGCCGGTCGCACTGCCTGTCCCGGCGCTTTCGCCCATGCCCGGCAATGCCAGCCCGAGGCCGGCGGCCGCGTGCCGCAGAGCCTCGGCCATGCCCGGCGCCAGCCGCACCTCGACGGCGTCGCGCATGAAGGCCTGCAGCTTGACGGGGTCGCGCCCAAGGGCGCCGTGATGGCCTGGCGGCGGCAGCCCGCCCCAGCCGAGGCCGCGCTCAGGCTTTGACACGGGCATTCTCCGGATCGAGCCTGTGCGGGCTCGCGATCTCGACCTCGATGGCCTCGTCATGCACCGGCGAGGTGGCGATCATGCGTTCACCATGGCGCCCATGCCCGCCTTCCAGCAAGGCGAGGCCGATCCAGTCATGCGGCCCCTCCGATGTCATGCAGGCGGCGGTGAGGTAGCCCTGGCTGCGCTTCGGCTCGCCCGCGCTGACGAGATGGGCGCCGTTGCGCAGCCGGCGCGCCTTGTTGACAGGGTGCAGCCCCACGAGCTGGAGCCGGTCCGCCGCGGCGAGCGCCGGCCGGCCTGCGAGGGCGCGGCCGATGAAGTCGCCCTTCTTCTTGAGCATCCGGCCAAGGCCGAGATCGGCGGCGGTGGTCTGGCCGTTGAGCTCCGAGCCGGCGACATGCCCCTTCTCGATCCGCATCAGGTTGAGCGCGTCGAGCCCATAGGGCCGGATGCCGTCCGGCTCGCCGGCCGCCATGATGGCGTCCCAGACGAAGGCGGCATGGCCGGCCGGCACGGCGACCTCGTAGGCAAGCTCGCCCGAGAAGCTGATCCGGAAGATGCGGCCCGGCACGCCGGCGATGATGGCTTCGCCGGCGGCCATGAAGGGAAAGCCTTCGTTGGACAGATCGAGCCCCGCGACGATGCGGCTCAGCACCGCCCGCGACCGGGGCCCCGCGATGGCGAACTGGGCCCAGTGGTCGGCGATGTTGGCGAGGCGCACGTCGAGCTCGGGCCAGACGCACTGGGCGTGGAACTCCATGTGCTCCAGCGCCTCGGTCGCCTTGCCGGTGGTGGTCGTGACGATGAAATGGTCCTCGGCGAGGCGCGAGGTCGTGCCGTCGTCGAACACGATGCCGTCCTCGCGCAGCATCAGCCCGTAGCGCGCCTTGCCGACGGACAGGCTGGAGAAGCCGTTGGCGTAGATGCGGTCGAGGAAGGCAGCGGCGTCCCGGCCCCGGACGTCGATCTTGCCCAGGGAGGACACATCCGTGATGCCGACGCCCGACCTGACCGCGCGCGCTTCGGCCACGACCGGGCCCCAGCTCGTGTCGCCCCCCGAATAGACGAGCGGCCTCAGCCAGAGGCCGATCCGCACGAAGACCGCGCCATGCGCCTCGTGCCAGCCATGCAGCGGCAGCCGCCGCTCGGGCTTGAAATGCGCGCCGGTCTCGGCGCCGGCCAGCGCGCCGAAGCTGACCGGGGTCACGAAGGGCCGTGGCTTCGACAGGCCGACCGCGCTCACCTCTCGCCCTTGCGCCGCCGCCAGCACGGCCGCGCCGACCAGCCCGCCCGTGCGGCCCTGATCCGTGCCCATGCCATGGGTCGTGTAGCGCTTGGCGTGCTCGACATGGCGGTAGCCCTCGCGCGCGGCCTGCCGCATGTCGTCGGCGGTGACGTCGTTCTGCAGGTCGACGAAGGCCTTGCCCCGTCCCCTGACCTCCCAGAGCGGCATGATCGGCCCATCGCGCCGGGGCGGAACGGCCGGCTCGCGCGCCTCCGCGGGTGGCTGAGCCGGATCCGAAGCGAGCCCGGCAGCCCGCGCGCCGGCCGCCGCGCCATGGCGGGCTGCCTCGAGCCGCCCGAACACGCCCGCTGCGGCCCCCGCCGGGATCATCGCACTGAACGCTTCCGCATCCGGCGAGGGCCCAATCGCCGCGAAGCCGGCGATCGCCTCGATCCAGGCCGTGCCGAGCTGCGCCTGGGCGGCGAGCTGGGTCTGCGGCGAGTAGCCGCCGGACAGGCCCAACAGGTCGCAGGCGATGGCCCGCTCCTGCATCGTCCCGCGCTTGCGGACCCTGACGCCGGCCACGCTGCGCCGGCCTCTCACGGCTGTGACCTCGTGGCCGAACAGCACGGGTAGGCCGGCCGCTTCCGCTTCGGCGGCGATCGGCGTGGGCTCGCGCGGATCGACCACCGCCGCGATGGCGATGCCCGCCGCCTTCAGGTCGCGCACTGCCGCATAGGCCTCGTCATTGTTGACGAAGAACACGGCGCTTCGCCCCGGCGCCGCGCCGTGGCGGTTCACATAGGCCCTGGCCGCCGTGGCCAGCATCACGCCGGGCACATCGTTGTTGGCGAGCGCGACGAGCCGCTCGACCGCGCCGGTGGCGAGCACGATGCGCCGGGCGCGGATCACGTAGAGGCGCTGGCGCGGCTGGAAGGGCTCCGGCTCCGGCAGATGGTCGGCCACGCGCTCCAGCGCCGCGACCACGCCATGCCCATAGGCACCGACGGCCGTCGTGCGGTACAGCATCCTGACCTCCGGCATGGCCGACAGGGCTGCAAGCGTCGAGGAGCGCCAGCTCTCCAGCGCCCCGTCCACGAGCGCGCCACCGCCGAAGGCCCTGTCCTGCTCCAGCACGATGACGCGCCGTCCCGCTTCGCCCGCCGCCCGCGCGGCCGACAATCCGGCGAGCCCCGAGCCGATCACCAGCACCTCGCAATGGGCGTGGACGATCTCGTAGCTGTCCGGATCGGCCTCCGTCGACGCGTGTCCCAGACCCGCGGCGCGGCGGATCAGCGGCTCGTACAGCCGTTCCCAGGCGCCCTGCGGGCCCATGAACGTCTTGTAATAGAAACCCGCGCTGAACAGGCTTCCGAGCCGCCCCGTCACGGACATGAGGTCGAGGTCGAGCCGCGGCCAGCGGTTCTGGCTGTGCGCCTCGAGCCCGTCGAACAGCTCGACCATCGTGGCCGGCAGGTTGACGTCCCTGCGTCCCGGCCGCACCACGGTGACCAGCGCCGAGGGCTCCTCGGGGCCCGCCGTGACGACGCCGCGCGGCCTGTGCAGCTTGAAGGACCGGCCCATCAGCCTGACGCCGCTGGCCATCAGCGCGGAGGCCAGCGTATCGCCCGCGCGCCCCTCGATAGCCTCTCCATCGAAGCTGAAGCGGATGGGCGCGCCCTGGTCCCGTCCTGCAATGCGGTGCGGGCTCATGGCTCGCCCGCCCCGCCGATGACGTGGCTGGCCGTGTCGCGCTGGAGCTTCAGCGCGCGGCGGCAGCCGCCGACATGGAGCCACCATTCAAGGTGCATTCCAGCCGGATTCTCGCGTTCGTACGCGTAGCGCTGGAAGGCCTTCGCGTCGTCCTCCGGGCCGGGGCGGCTGAGGCTCGCGTCGCCGCGATAACGGAACTCGATCTCGTCGCGCGGCCCGCAATGGGGACAGGTGATCCTGAGCATGGGGCGGCTCAGTGCAGGTAAGGATGGGGGCCGACGCCGCGCTCGTCGATGACGGCTCCCGTCTCGAAGCGGTTCAGCCCGAAATGCGCGGCGAGCGGATGAGGCGCGCCGGTCGCCACCAGATGCGCCAGGCAGGTGCCGCCCGCCGGGATCGCCTTGAACCCGCCATAGCACCAGCCGGTCGAGACGGCGAGGTTCTCCACCGGCGTCGTGGAGATGATCGGGTTGCCGTCCATGCTCATGTCCATCACCCCGCCCCATTGCCGCAGCGTGCGCAGCCGCGACAGCGCCGGCATCAGCGTGATGCCGGCGGCGTGGACCTCCTCCGCCATGGGCAGCGTCCCGCGCTGGGCATAGGAGTTGTAGCCATCCGTGCCGCCGCCGAACACCAGCCCGCCCTTGTCGGACTGGCTGACGTAGAAGTGGCCCGCCCCGTAGGTTACCACGATGTCGAGCAGCGGCTTGACCGCCTCGGTCACGAAGGCCTGCAGGACATGGGTCTCGATGGGCAGCCTGAACCCCGCCATCGCTGCCAGCCGCGAGGAGTGCCCCGCCACGGCGAGCACGACCTTGTCGGCCCCGATGAAGCCGCGCGTGGTTTCGACCCCCATGGCCCGCGCGCCCTCGCGCGGGATGGCGGTGACCTCGCAATGCTGCACGATGTCGACGCCGCGCGCGCTCGCCGCCCGCGCATAGCCCCAGGCCACGGCGTCGTGCCGGACCGTGCCGGCGCGGCGCTGCAGGAAGCCGCCCACCACCGGGTAGCGGCCGTTGTCCACATCGATGAGCGGGCACAGCGCCTTCACTGCGTCCTTGTCCAGCATCTCGATGGCGACGCCTTCGAGCCGCATCGCGTTGGCGCGCCGGGCGAACAGGTCGCGCTGGCCGTCCGAGTGGGCGAGGTTGAGCGATCCGCGCTGGCTCACCATCACGTTGAAGTTGAGCTCGCGCTCCAGGTTCTCCCACAGCTTCAGCGAATGGTCGTAGAACCGGATGTTGGGCGCGGTGAAGTAGTTCGAGCGGATGATCGTCGTGTTGCGGCCCACATTGCCGAGCCCGAGCGGGCCCTTGTCGAGCACCGCGACATCCGTGATGCCGTGATCCCTGGCGAGATGGTAGGCGGTGGCAAGCCCGTGCCCCCCTGCGCCCACGATCACGACCTTGTAGCGATCCTTCGGCGCGGCATCGCGCCATGCGGGCTGCCATCCGCCATGGCCGCGCAAGGCTTCGAGCGCGAGGCGGAAGGCCGAATATCGTTGCATGGACTCTGGCGGGCTCGCGGCGGGTTGCGGCCGTGCGGTCGCCGCGGCCATCGCGTCACGCTAGGCGAGGCGAGCGGCCGACCGCAAGTGCCAAAACCTCCGGCCGGCTCAGGCTTGGCCAGGCCTGAGTTTGTAGAAGGTGTGGCGACCGATGGTGTCCATGCGCTTGAGGCTGCGCGCCCAGCGCGGGCGGACGTAGTCGGCATGGTAATGCGTCGAGGCGCCCACATCCTCGAGATAGATCTTGCCGCTCACCACGTCGGTGGCGATCTGCACCGCCACGCGCCAGGCGTCGGGCTCGGTGATGCGGAGCGAGCGGCCCTCGCAGGCGAAGGTGAACTGGCAGGCGAGGTAGCGGTGCCGGTTCTGGTAGACGACGCCGCAGACCGTGTCGGGGTAGTTCTCGTGGCGGACCCGGTTGAGCACCACCTGCGCCACCGCCGCCTGGCCCTCCTCGGGCTCGCTGCGCGCCTCGAAGTAGATCGCCTCGGCAAGGCAGCGCATCTCGCGGAACGGGTTCGTCTCCCCGATGAGCCCTGCGTAACGGGAGAGGCGCGGCGATTTCGGCTGGCTGCTGGTGGCGGCCTCGGGCAGGCTCGCGAGGCCCTGCGGCACGAGGGCCGATGTCCCCTGGTTCGGCGCATCGTGAGTGGCTGTCTCGTGGGAGGGCTGGGCCGGAGCCGCCAGCAGCGCGGCGTCCGGCTCGGAGGGCGGCGCCTCCTGCCGCGGCAGCTCGAACTGACCCGGTCCGATTAGCGCGAGATTGAGGGTCTCGAGCGAGAATCCGGCGGAGACCACGCCCTCGCCCTCGATCCCGAAGATCAGGCGGTCGAGGTCCGCCTTGTCCGGCGTCGCCGCCGGAGCCTGCTCGCCGCCGTGCGTCAGCGTCGGGCGAAGCGGCGCCATCTGGTCGCCCTTGCGGCTGCGGTCGAT
>JAIXZF010000377.1 GCA_027489835.1 Hyphomicrobiales bacterium | reverse complement strand
GGAGCGGGCGCTGTCGATCGATCCCAAGACGCTGCCGCGCATGGACCGCGAGCATCGCAGCGGCGGCAATGGCGCCGTGCTGGACCTGATGAAGGTGCTGCTCAAGGCCGTGTCGGATGCCGAGCGCGTCGCGCCCAAGATCATCGCCACCATCGACGATCTGGAAGCCATCGCGGCCGACGACGAGGCGGACGTGCCGGCGCTCAAGGGTTGGCGGCGCACGCTGTTCGGCGACAAGGCGCTGGCGCTCAAGTCGGGTCAACTCAGCCTCAGGATGCGCGGCGGTAAGGTCAGCGTCGAGGCTTGAAGGCAAGGGCCTTCAAGCCTGGCTTCCTGTTTTATCGCAACCACTTCAATCCACGCCGTCATCGCGAGCGCAGCGACGCGATCCAGGCTCTGGCAGAAGCCCTGTGCCGGGTTGCTTCGCTCCGCTCGCAATGATTGAGGATCGAGGGCCGGGCTCGTGCTGGGCCGGCGCCCGCGCTGCCCTCAGGGCTTCAGCACGATATGCGCATCCCGGCCTAGCAGCTTGGCGAGCTGCTTGAGGCGCCCCGTCACGCGGTCGCTGGCGAGGCAGCCGAGTTCATTCGGAACCGTCAGCACCACGCGCTTGTCGGTCGCGGCCAGGCTCATCCTCGGCAGGAGGCCATGCATGGCAGCGGACAGCAGGAAGGCCACGCGCATCACAGCTCCGAGCAGCCGGGCGCGATCAAGCAGGCGCGGGCCGGTCAATTCGCGCAGGCGCAACGAGACGCCCTCATCCTTGAGCCCGGCATAGCGATAGAACACCGCGAGCGCGAGATAGGCGCGGGCCGGGTGGTCGAGGCCGATGAAGGCGGCGTGGGCGATCACGTTGAGGCTCTGCTCGCCGCGGTAATCGGGATGGGCGCGCCAGCCGATGTCGGCCAGCAGGCAGGCGGCGCGGCGCAGCCGGCGCTCCTCCGCCGTCTCGTCGAGCCCGGCGCCCTCGAAGAAGGCGTCAGCAAAGGCGATCAGCTCGCCGGCATGGGCAGGATCGCGCGAGCGCAGCAGGTTGTAATCCTCGGCGGCGCGGATCAGCGGGTCGACCAGCTGCTCGCCCGGGTCGAGCTGCTCGTGCAGGAGCCCCTCGCGCACGCCCTGCGCCGAGATGACGACGGCCTTCGGCCTGCCGCGCTTGATGATGTGGTCGAGCACCAGCGCGCCATAGGCAAGCAGCGGCCGGCGGGCCGAGGAGACCGAATCGATCGAGTCGAGGATCTCCGCGTCCACCCGCTCGACCATGCGCGCGAAATCGGCCACGTCGCGCGCCGGCACGGTGTAGCCGTGCATGACGCTGAGCGGGTAGTTGGTCTGACGCTGGTGCAGCTTGGCCAGCGCGCGCCAGGTGCCCCCGACCGCGTAGAACGAGCGCCCCCTCATGGCGTCGATCTGCGGCAGCTTGTCGAGCTCGTCGCGCACGATCTTCTCGGCCGCCTTGAGCACGCCGCCCGAGCGATCCTGAAGGGCGAGCCCGCCCAAGGGGACCGAGACGCCCTCCCCGACGGTCTGGCCGTCGACGCCGATCAGCTCGAGCGAGCCGCCGCCCAAGTCTCCGACGATGCCGTCAGGCGCGGCGAAGCCCGAGATCACGCCGAGCGCCGACAGGAACGCCTCGCGGTCGCCGCTGATCAGCTCGATCGGGCGGCCGCAGATGCGCTCGGCCTCGGCGAGGAAATCGGGTCCGTTGCTGGCATAGCGCGCGGCGGCCGTGGCGATGACGCGAACGTCGCTGACGTCCATCGCTTCCCACAGCACGCGGAAGCGCTCCAGCGCGCCGTGCGCCTTCCGGACGGCGTCGGCTGCCAGCTTGCCGGTGGAGGTGACGCCGCGGCCGAGGCCGGCCATCTCCTTCTCGTTGAAGATCGGCGTCGGGGAGCGCGACAGGTTCTCGTAGACAACGAGGCGCACCGAGTTGGAGCCGATGTCGACGATGGCCAGCGGGGCTCCGCTGGAGAGCCGGCCGCGCGCCGCTTGAAGGGAAAGGTCATCCCCCGCGGCGGGCGAGGATCGTGGGGCTTGAGAGGGCAAGGGATTTTCCACGGCCGGACAGGCTCGGATTGGTCATGAAGTATTTGTGGGCGTTGAAAGGCTGCTCGCCCTTGGCCGGGACAATGCGTTGCGACGTCCCGTCGGGCAAGATGCGCCAGCTCTGTTCGTTGTCGAGAAGGTTGGCCATCAGGATCTGATCGAGGATCTGCTGATGCACCGTTAGGTTGGTGATCGGCATCAGCGCTTCGACCCGCCGGTCGAGATTGCGCGGCATGAGGTCGGCGGACGAGATGTAGAGATGCGCCTTGGCGTGCGGCAGGCCATGGCCGTTGCCGAACGCATAGATGCGGCCATGCTCGAGGAAGCGGCCGACGATCGACTTGACGCGGATGTTCTGGCTCATGCCCTCGACCCCCGGCCTCAGGCAGCAGATGCCGCGCACGACGAGGTCGATCTGCACGCCGGCGCAGCTCGCCTCGTAGAGCGCATCGATGATGACCGGGTCGACGAGGCTGTTGCACTTGCCCCAGATGGCGGCAGGCCGGCCGGCCTTGGCGTGGTCGATCTCCTCGCGGATATGGGCGAGCAGGCGGCGCTTGGCGGTCATCGGCGACACGGCCATCAGCTCCAGCTCCTGGGGCTCGGCATAGCCGGAGATGAAGTTGAAGATCCGCGCGACGTCGCGCCCGATCACGGGATCGGCAGTGAAGAACGAGATATCGGTGTAAACGCGCGCCGTGATCGGATGATAGTTGCCGGTGCCGACATGGCAGTAGGTGACCAGCTGCGTGCCCTCGCGGCGGACGACGAGCGAGAGCTTGGCGTGGGTCTTGAGCTCGAGGAAGCCGTAGACGACCTGCACGCCCGCGCGTTCGAGGTCGCGCGCCCAGCGGATGTTGGCCTCCTCGTCGAAGCGCGCCTTCAGCTCCACCAGGGCTGTGACGGACTTGCCGGCCTCGGCCGCCTCGGCCAGCGCCTTGACGATGGGGCTGTCCGACGAGGTGCGGTAGAGCGTCTGCTTGATGGCGACCACGTTCGGATCGCGCGCCGCCTGCTGGAGATACTGCACCACCACGTCGAAGGATTCGTACGGGTGGTGAACCACGATGTCCTTGCGCCGGATCGCCGCGAAGCAATCGCCTCCGTGCTCGCGGATGCGCTCGGGGAAGCGAGCCTCGTAGCGCTTGAACTTCAGCGTCGGCCGCTCGACGCCGACGAGCTGCGAGAGTTCGTTGAGGCCGATCATGCCGTCCACGTCGACGATCTCGTCGGGCTCCACCTTCAGCTCGCGGACGATCATGCTGCGCAGCCGGTCGGGCATGGACGCCTCGATCTCGAGCCGGATGACGACGCCGCGGCGGCGCTGCTTGAGCATGTTCTCGAACATGCGGACCAGGTCCTCGGCCTCCTCCTCGATGTCGAGGTCAGTGTCGCGAACGACGCGGAACGAGCCGTGGCCGCGCACCTCGTAGCCCGGGAAGAGCTTGGCGGTGAACAGCTCGATGATGTGCTCGAGCGCGATGAAGCGGTTGGCGCCGGTGCGGCCGATATCCGGCACCTCGACGAAGCGCTCGAAGCGCGACGGGATGCGGATGAGCGCCTTCAGCGCGCGGCCGTCGCTCTCGCGCGCGAGGTCGAGCGCGACGGTGAAGCCGAGATTGGGAATGAACGGAAACGGATGGGCCGGGTCGATGGCGAGCGGCGTCAGCACCGGGAAGACGTAATTGAGGAAGTAATCCTCAAGCCACATCAGGTCCTGCCGCGAGACGTCACCGGGCTCGATGATGACGATCCCGGCCTTGGCGAGATCGCCGCGCAGATCGCGCCAGCGCTGCTGCTGGTCATGCGTGAGCGATGCGACGGATTCGGCGATCCGGGCCAGCTGGTCGGCGGGGCTCAGCCCATCCTCGCTGGGCGCGGTCACGCCGGCCTTGAGCTGCTCGATCAGCCCCGACACGCGCACCATGAAGAATTCGTCGAGGTTGTTCGCGGAGATCGACAGGAACCGGAGCTGCTCGAGCAGCGGATGGTTGCGGTTGGAAGCCTCCTCCATGACGCGGCGGTTGAACTGCAGCCAGGAAAGCTCTCGGTTGACGAAGCGCTTGGGATCCCTGACCCAGGAGGGCACCTGGACCTTCGGCAGCGGCGGCGGCTTCGCGGGCTTGGCGGTCTTCTGCGCGCCCCGCGCGGGATCGTCGGCAGCTGGCGTCGAAGCCGGCGGCGGCGTTGCGGTTCCAGCCTTCTCGGTCTCGGTCACGGTCGAAGTCCTCTTGCGGGATCTTCCAGTTGCAATGGCTACATGACGTTCTGACGACAGGGATTTGCTCATTCCGCGGCGGCCGTCAGCTCGTCGGCGTACTGGCAGGCGAAGGCGCGCGTTACGCGGCGGCCGCGTTCCAGCGAAGCGCGGTCGATGGCCTGCACCACGCCACGCGCCTGAGCGAAGGAGCGCGGGATGCGGAGCGCCACGGCGTCGATCACGCCGGTGTCGACGATCAGCTGGCGGTCGAGAAAGAGCTTCACCAGCACGGCCTTGAGCAGTTCATCATCGGGCGGCTGGATGCGGGCCACAGGCGCGAGCCTGAGGCGCGAGATCAGGTCGGGCGTGGACAGCCCCCAGGCGTCGGGCGCGCTGCGGGCGGTGAGGATGATCGAGCCGCCGCGGGCGCGCAGGAGATTGAGCAGGTGGAACAGCGCCGGCTCGTCACGCTGGGAGCGCTCGCAATCCTCGATCACCAGCGCGCCGCCCGAGGCCAGCTCAGGCACGCGGGCCATGGTCAGCTCGGCCAGCGGAAGACGCCAGGCGTGGGAGCGCTCGGCCCAGATGGCGGCGAGATGCGTCTTGCCCGAGCCTTCCGGGCCGACCAGCACAAGCGCCGAATCCGGCCATCCGGGCCAGCTTTCGATCAGGTCGTAGGCATCCTCGTTGGAGGGGCCGACCAGGAAATCCTCCACGCCGTAGCGCGGCTCGCCAGCCAGATCGAGCGCGAGCTGCGTGCCGCGCTGGCCGGGCCGCGGCTTCGCCTCAGACATCGGAAGGCTCGCGCGCGGCACGGCGTGAGCCGCTGTAGAGCGGGCTGGCCAGATACTGGCCCAGCGCGAACCGCGCCAGCACGCCAACGACGGCGGCGAGCGGCACCGCCAGCAACAGGCCGAGGAAGCCGAACAGGGAGCCGAAGGCCACCAGAGCGAACATCAGCCAGACGGGATGCAGCCCCACAGCCTCGCCCACCAACTTGGGCGAGAGGATGTTGCCCTCGATGAACTGGCCCGAGGCGAAGATGGCGAAGGCGATCAGCGGCATCTTCCAATCCGGCCAGAACTGCACCGTGGCGACACCGACCGCGAGCAGCAGCCCGGTGATCGAGCCGATATAGGGAATGAAGCTCAGAAAACCCGACACGATGCCGATCAGCACGCCGAAATTGAGGCCCATGGCCCAGAGGCCGACGGCATAATAGCTGCCGAGCAGCAGGCAGACGAGCGACTGGCCGCGGATGAAGCCGGCGATGGCGTAATCCATCTGCGCGACGAGGCCGCGGATCGTCTCGCGCTGGCGCACGGGCAGCCAGCTGTCGATGGCCGCGACCATGCGGTCCCAGTCCACCAGCAGGTAGAAGGCGACGACGGGCGTGATGACCAGCAGCGAGACGATGCCGACGATGGCCTGCCCGCCGGCCAGCGCGGTCTGGGCCACGCGCGTGACCCAGGCGACGGCCTGACCTGCGAAATCGGCGATGATCTTCTGCGCGTCCTGCAGCCCCGAGCCGAGGTCGAGCCGCTGCAGGAGCGGGCCGCCCCGTTCGCTGGCGATGGCCTGGAGCTGGGCGAGATAGCCCGGCAGGCGGGCGACGAAGACCGAGAGCTGCTGCGCGAGGACCGGGGCGAGCAGGACGAGGGCCAGCACGAAGAGCAGCACGAAGGTCGAGAGGATGCCGATGGTGGCCACGAGGCGGCTGACCCCCATCCTCTCGAGGCGGCTGGCGAGGGGATCGAGCAGGTAGGCCAGCACCAGGCCCGCCACGAAGGGCAGCAGGACGTCGGACAGCACATAAAGCGCCAGCGCCAACACGGCGAAGGCGGCCAGCCAGAACCCGAACTGCTTCTGCAAGGTCATTCAGAGACTCCGGCGCGGCTTCAGCCCGCCATGTGCTTCACCCAGAATGCCAGATAGGCGCCGGCGGAAGCCAGCGTCAACGCAGCGATGGTCCACATCGACGCGTCGAACCAGAGCGTCAGCGACACGTCGAACGCCTTGGCGGCCAGCACCGCCGCCGCGAAAGCGATCTGGGCGAAGGTGTTGAGCTTGCTGACGAGGAACGGCCGCATCTCGACCGGGTTGTCCAGCACCCAGGACAAGATCACGCCCGACACGATGAGGATGTCGCGCGAGACCACGAGGATCGCCACCCAGGCCGGAATGATGCCGACGACCGCCATGGTGACGTAGATCGAGACCAGCAGCGCCTTGTCCGCGACGGGATCGAGGTAGGCGCCGAGCTCAGAGCGCATGTCGTAGCGGCGCGCGAGGAAGCCGTCGACGCCATCGGAGATGCCCGCCAGCACGAAAAGGGCGAAGGCCGCGCTCCAGCTTCCCTGCGCGATCAGCATGATGACGAGCGGCACGACCAACAGCCGCCCGATGGTGATGAAGTTCGGGATCGTCATGTCTATCCAGCGTCAGCGCCGGGATTTCCGCCCCGCCCATTATGCCCGACGTGACGTTACCCATGGAAAATCGTCCTGACGAGTGCATTCGCGCTTGCGGCGGGCAGACGGGCTTTCTATCCCTCCTGCACCCAGAGGCCAGCACCGCGAGCGACGCAGCCCATGTCCGGACCCGCCAAGAATGGCCTCACCTACGCCGAGGCCGGCGTCGACATCGACGCTGGCAACGCCATGGTCGAGGCCATCAAACCGCTGGTGAAGGCGACGCGCCGGCCCGGCGCCGATGCCGAGATCGGCGGATTCGGCGGCCTGTTCGACCTCAAGGCGGCGGGTTTCTCGGACCCGATCCTCGTCGCGGCCAATGACGGCGTCGGCACCAAGGTCAAGATCGCGATCGAGACGGGCATCCATGACACGATCGGCATCGACCTCGTGGCGATGTGCGTCAACGACATCGTGGTGCAGGGCGCCGAGCCGCTGTTCTTCCTCGACTACTTCGCCACCGGAAAGCTCACCCAGCGCACCGGCGTGGACATCGTCAAGGGCATCGCCGAGGGCTGCCGGATGGCGGGCTGCGCGCTGATCGGCGGCGAGACGGCCGAGATGCCCGGGCTCTACGCGGTCAATGATTATGACCTCGCGGGCTTCGCGGTGGGCGCCGCCGAGCGCGGCCAACTCCTGCCGCGGCGCGACATCGCGCCCGGCGATTTGCTGATCGCCCTGCCCTCCTCCGGCCTGCATTCGAACGGCTTCTCGCTGGCGCGCAAGGTTGTGGCGCTGTCCGGGCTCGGATGGGCGGAGGAAGCGCCGTTCGCGCCGGGGCTGTCGATGAGCGCCGCCTTCCTGACGCCCACTCGCATCTACGTGAAGCCATTGCTGGCCGCCATCCGCGAGACGGGCGCGATCAAAGCCATGGCGCACATCACCGGCGGCGGCTTCCCCGACAACATTCCCCGCGTGCTGCCCGACGGGCTGGGCGCCATGCTCGACCTCGACGCCATCACGCCGCCCGCCATCTTCCGCTGGCTCTCGGAAGCCGGCGGCGTCGCCGAACGCGAGATGCTCCGCACCTTCAACTGCGGCGTGGGCATGGTCCTCGTCGTTGCGCCGGGCGAAGCGGACGCCGTGCTCGCGAAACTCGGCGAGCGCAACACGGCGCCGTTCGTGGCCGGCGAAGTGACGGCCCACCAGGGCGGCGAGCGCGTCGGCTACCGCGGCGCGCTGCTGCGATGACGAAGACGCCGACCGCCGTGCTCATATCGGGCGGCGGCTCCAACATGCTGGCGCTGGTTCGGGCCGC
>JAIXZF010000366.1 GCA_027489835.1 Hyphomicrobiales bacterium | reverse complement strand
TCGCGGTAGTGGAAGGTGATGCCCTGGTCGAGCGTGGTGAACTGGCCTTCGCGGACGACGTTGGCGATGACGTCGCCGCGGATGCGGGTGATCATGTCGCGCAGGTCGCGGAAGCTGGCGGGCATGACGTAGAGCGTCATGAACGCGACGAGCACGGCGGAGACCACGGCCATCAGCGCGAAGGGCTTGATCAGGCGGCGTGGCGGCACGCCAGACGCGCTCATGACGATCAACTCGGAATCGCCGTTGAGCTTGTTGAGCGTGTAGAGGGTGGCGGCGAAAGCGGCCACGGGGGCGATCACCACCACCAGCGCCGGCAGCGACAGCAGCGTGAAGCGCAGAAAGACCAGGATGGTCTGGCCCTTGCCCGTCACGAGGCTGAGCTCCCGCAGCGCCGAGGTGATCCAGATCACGAGCGTCAGCCCGACGAGGCATGACAGCGCTGCGACGACCATCATCTTGAACAGGTAGCGGTCGAGCAGGCCGAAACGCATGATAGACGGTGTTCCTCGTGTGGCGGGCCGCAGAGGCCAGTAAAACGCGGCGAGTTTGTGTCGCCGGCTTGTGGCCGTCGCGGTTTGCGGTAGAACTCACGGTCGGGATCGGCCCCGTGCCCGACGGGATTCCGTGACGCCTAACCAAGAGCACATGATGGTTGACCGCCTCAAGATCGAATTCAAGCCGTTGGCGATTCCGGCGTCCGGAGACGTCGCTTTCCTGGTGTTCGACGACCTTGCCTTGCCGGCGGTCGCTCCCGCCGCGCTCGGCGAGGCCGTCGCGCGCGCCGCCGGCATCGAATCCTTCAACGGCAAGGCGCTGGGCGCCATGACGATGCTTGCCCCCGCCGGCAGCGGGCTCGACCGCATCGTGCTGGTCGGGCTTGGACCGAAGGCCGATGCCGCCAAGATCGACTGGCCCTCCGTCGGCGGCGTCATCGCCGGCAAGATGTCCGGCAGCCGGCCGCTGGCCGTGGTCATGGCGACGGCTTCGGCTACGGTCACTCCCGAGCAGACGGCGCTGATCGCGCTCGGGGCGCGGCTGCGTTCCTACGCCTTCGACCGCTACAAGACGCGCAAGGGCGGCGACGACAAGGAGAGCGCCAAGGGCAAGGGCGAGCTCGCCCTGCATGTCGTCGACACCTTGAAGACCCGCAAGGCCGTGAAGGTGAAGGACGCGATCGCCGATGGCGTCTGCCTGGCGCGCGACCTCGTCAACGAGCCGCCCAACGTGCTGGGACCGGAGGAATTCGCCAAGCATGCCGAGGCCCTGTCCAAGCTGGGCGTCGATGTCGAGGTGCTGGGCGAAAAGCAGCTCAAGAAGATCGGCATGCGGGCGCTGCTCGGCGTCGGGCAGGGGTCGCATCGCGAGAGCAAGGTCGCGATCATGCGCTGGAACGGAGGCGCCTCGGGCGCCCAGCCGGTCGCCTTCATCGGCAAGGGCGTGGTGTTCGACACCGGCGGCATCTCGATCAAGCCGGCCGGCGGCATGGAGGACATGAAGGGCGACATGGCGGGCGCGGCCTGCGTGGTCGGCCTGATGCATGCGCTCGCGGCCCGCAAGGCCAAGGCCAACGTGATCGGCGCCATCGGCCTCGTCGAGAACATGCCGGACGGCAAGGCGCAGCGGCCGGGCGACATCGTCACCTCGCTCTCGGGCCAGACCATCGAGATCATCAACACCGACGCCGAGGGCCGGCTCGTCTTGGCCGATGTGCTCTGGTACGTGCAGGACCGCTTCAAGCCGGTCTTCATGATCAACCTCGCGACCCTGACCGGCGCCATCCTGGTGGCGCTCGGCAAGGAGAATGCGGGCTTGTTCTCCAACAATGACGAGCTGTCCGAGCGGCTGTTCGAGGCCGGGAAGGCCACGGGCGAGACCGTCTGGCGCATGCCGATGTCCGCCGCCTATGACAAGATCATCGATTCGAAGTTCGCGGACGTGAAGAACTCGGCCGGCCGCGACGCCGGCTCGATCACCGCCGCGCATTTCCTCAAGCGCTTCGTCAACGACACGCCCTGGGCGCATCTCGACATCGCCGGGACCGCGATGGGCTCGCCGCAGACCGAGATCAACAAGGGCTGGGCCTCCGGATGGGGCGTGCGCCTGCTCGACGAGCTGGTGGCGCGGCATTACGAGGCCTGACGGCTCCCGGCCATGGAGATCGCCTTCTACCAGCTCGAACTGCACCCGCTCGAGCGCGTGCTCCCGACGTTGCTGGAGAAGACGCTCGAGCGGGGCTGGAAGGCGGTGGTCGAGGTGGGCGAGGCGGAGCGCCTGCGCGGCCTCGACGACGCGCTCTGGACATATTCCGAGCGCAGCTTTCTGCCGCACGGCACGGACGCCGAGGCCGATGCCGGCACGCAGCCCGTGCTGCTCACCGCGTCGCGCGCCAACGCGAACGGGGCGGATGTCCGGTTTCTGGTCGCCGGCGCGCGGCTCGGGGACGACCTGTCGGGCTATGAGCGGCTGATGCTGCTGTTCGACGGCGCCGATCCGGTGGCGCTGCAGGCGGCGCGCGACGACTGGAAGACGGCGAAGGCCAGCGGCCATGCCGCAGCGTTCTGGCGGCAGACGCCGGAAGGCCGATGGGAGAAGAAGGGCTGATGCGAAACATCTGCGTGAAACTTGGCGGCATGGCGCTCGCCGGCGGCATCCTCGCCGGGTGCTCTGTCGACATGGGCGGCTTCGCCTTCCTCAACGACCAGACCGCCTCAGTGCGCGTGTCGAACCGGGAGGCGGTGCTCGACCCCGACGGGAGCTGCGGCGCGGACGCCAATCTCGACCCTGCCGCCTTCAGGGGCCGGCCGGCCGCCATCGTCGAGGGCATCAGCGAATGTGATCTCGTGCGGATCAAGGGCGCCAGGCCGACCGATGTTTTGATCGGCGAGAGCGGCAAGGGTCAACGCGAGGTGCAGGTGCTGTATGCCGAGCCCGGCGGCCGCGAAATCTACCTGTTCACCGACAACAAGCTCGCGCGCATCGTGAAGCCGGGGCACGGGTAACGGGCGGCGTTTGCTGCACTCACAAGCGTTGCGCTGGGTTCCGGGTTCTCGTCCGCTGTCGCTCCCGAGCCCCGGAAACGCGATGAGGCTTTCAGCCGTCGCCGAGTTCGGTGCTGACGGCGAGCCAGTCATCCTCGATACGGGCGATTTTCTCGTCCAGCGCCGCGCGGTCAGCCGATAGCCGGCCTGCCTTCTCAGGCTCCTTCACGAAGATCTCGGGCTGCGCCAGCGCCTTGTCGATGCGCTGCCGCAGTGAGTCGAGCCGGGCGATCTCGCCCTCTATCTCCTTCAGCCGCTTCTCCAGCTTGCCGCGCTGCGGCTTCTTGGCCTCGGAGACGGGCGCCGCGCCGGCGCCATAGGCGTGGCCGCCATCGCGGCGAGCGGGCTTCGATGGGCCGCCCAGGATGCGTGCCCGGTACTCGTCGAGATCGCCGTCGAACGGCTTGATCGTGCCGCCCTCCACCAGCCAGAGCCGGTCGGCGCAGGCTTCGATCAGGAAGCGGTCATGGCTGACCAGCATCACCGCGCCGGGATAATCGTTGATCGCCTCCATCAAAGCCGCGCGGCTGTCGATGTCGAGATGGTTGGTGGGTTCGTCGAGGATGAGGAGGTGAGGGCCCCTGAAGGTGGCGATGCCGAGCATCAGCCGGGCCTTCTCACCGCCCGAAAGCTGGGCCACCTTGGTGTCCGCCTTCGAGGCCGGGAAGCCCATCTGCGCCGCGCGGGAGCGAATGCGCGCTTCGGTCGCATCCGGCATCAGCGGCGCGATGTGCTGCACCGGCGTTTCGCCCAACCTCAGCTCATCCACCTGATGCTGCGCGAAATACGCGACCTCGACCTTCGAGGACCGGCGCACTTCGCCGGCCATCGGCGCGAGCTTGGCGGCCAGCAGCTTGCAGAAGGTCGACTTGCCGTTGCCGTTGGGGCCGAGCAGGGCAATCCGGTCGTCCGGCTGGATCGAGAGGTTGAGACGGCTGAGGATCGGCTTCTCGCCATAGCCCACGGCCGCGCCATCGAAGGTGTAGAGCGGCGGCGACATCTCGCGCTGCGGCTCGGGGAAGTGGAAGGGCAGCACCTGCCTGTCGACGATGGCCGAGATCGGCGCCAGCTTTTCGAGCCGCTTGACGCGTGACTGCGCCTGCTTTGCCTTGGAGGCCTTGGCCTTAAAGCGGTCGACGAAGGCCTGAAGGTGCTTGCGCTCGGCCTCCTGCTTGTCCTTCATCTTGCCGAGCAGCACCATCTTCTCAGTGCGTTGCCGGTCGAAGGAGGAATAGCCGCCGCGGTAGAGCGTCAGCTTGGACTGGTCGAGATGCAGGATGTGGTCGACGCAGGTGTCGAGCAGTTCGCGGTCATGGCTGATGACCAGAACGGTGTGCGGATAGCGGCCGAGATAATCGTAGAGCCAGAGCGTGCCCTCGAGATCGAGATAGTTGGTCGGCTCGTCGAGCAGCAGAAGGTCCGGCTCGGTGAACAGCACTGCCGCGAGGGCGACGCGCATGCGCCAGCCGCCGGAAAACGACGAGCAGGGCCGCTTCTGCGCTGCCGCGTCGAAGCCGAGGCCGTGCAGGATCGAGGCGGCGCGCGCCTCTGCCGAATAGGCGCCGATGTCGACCAGTCGCATCTCGATGTCGGCGCGGCGCATCGGGTCCTGGGTCGCCTCGGCCTCCGCGAGCAGGGCATTGCGCTCGCTGTCGGCGGCGAGCACGACCTCGATGAGGCTTTCCGGGCCGCCCGGTGCTTCCTGCGAGACCGCGCCGATGCGCACATTCTTCGGCAGGCCCACGCCGCCGCTCTCGGTGGCGAGCTCGCCCATGATGATGCGGAAGAGCGTCGTCTTGCCGGTGCCGTTCCTGCCCACCAGGCCGACCTTGGCATTGGGCGGCAGCGCCACGGTGGCGCGGTCGATCAGGAGCCGCGCGCCGAGGCGGTAGGTGAGGTCGTTGAGATGAAGCATGCCGGGCTTTTGGCCGAGCGCGGGAGAAAAAGCCAGCATGGTCGGCCACGTCCGGCGGAAGAACGGCCGACTCGCCACTGGCAAGCTCGCGGCCTGGGCGCTATGTCGACGCCATGCTCTATGAATTCACGGCTGCGGCCCTCGTCACGCTTCTGGTCACGCTCGATCCGCCGGGCCTCGCGCCCATCTTCCTGTCGGTCACGCGCGGCATGGATGCGGCCCAGCGCAAGGTTGTCGCCATCCGCGCCTCCATCATCGCCTTCGGGCTGCTGGCCTTCTTCGCGCTGGCGGGCGACGCGCTGCTCCGGCTGCTCGGCGTGTCGCTGCCGGCCTTCCGCATCGCGGGCGGGCTCCTGCTGTTCTGGATCGCCTTCGAGATGGTGTTCGAGCGGCGCAACGAGCGCAAGCAGAACACAGCCGAGATCGCGATCACCAAGGATCACATCCAGAATGTCGCGGCTTTCCCGCTGGCGATCCCGCTGATGGCGGGGCCGGGCGCGCTGACCGCGATGATGTTGCTGGCCGGCCGGGCCAATGGCGATCCAGCCATGCTCGCGCTGCTCGTCGGCATCGCGGCGCTGGTCGTGCTGAGCTGCACGATCACCTTCTTTCTGGCGACGCCCATCTCCAACATGCTGGGCGTCACCGGCAACGTCGTGCTGAC
>JAIXZF010000345.1 GCA_027489835.1 Hyphomicrobiales bacterium | reverse complement strand
TTCTGCGCGCCGGCGGCGTGGACGGTGACGCGGCCGGACCGGCCGAGATCGCGAAGCTGTTGCGCGAAGCCTTCGTCGGCCTCCAGGCGCACCCCGTCGGTGATCCAGGCCAGCTCGGCACCGGGCGCGACCGCCAGCAGAGACCGGATGTCGGGCACGTGAAGCGAGCGGTTCGGCATGTGCGGCCGGAGCGGCAATGCGCGCAAGCGCTCTTCCGCCTCGGCTGGCGTGCCGAGCGCGAGCTGGGCCGGGGGCTCCGCCAGCCCGGCGAGCGCGACGCCGCGGCCTTCGCGGGAGGCTGCCGCGAGCAGGCTTTCGGCGAGGCGCGAACGCTGGGCCCAGTCGCGCGCGGCGGGCGCCCCGTTGTCGATCAGCAGCACGAGCGGCTCCCTGCGGCCGCCCTCCTCGACGCCGGACGGGTTGAGCACGGGACCCGCCACGGCCAGGATGACGAGCGCGGCCACGAGCACGCGCAGCGCCAGGAGCCACCACGGCGTCCGGGCCGGGGTCTCGCGCTTCGGGGCGAGGTCCGCCATCAGCTTCAGCGGCGGGAAATCAATGCGCTGGGGCCGCGGCGGCGTGACCCTGAGCAGCCACCACAGCACCGGCAGGGCGGCCAGAGCCGCCAGGACGACCGGCGCGGTGAAGGCAAGGGGCAGGCCGAGCATCCGGGGTCTCCTTCAGGCCGCGCGCATGTCGCGCGCCGAGCTGATCAGCCCGCCGAGGCGCAGCGCGGCCTCGCTCGCGTTGCGGTCGGTGTGATGCAGCGTGAAGGTCCAGCCGAGCTTGCGGCAGGCCGCGGAGATGGCGTCGCGATGGGCCGCGATCCGGAGACGGTAGTCGCGCCCCCAGGCGGCCGCGTCGCCCACGTCGAGCCTGAGCTCACTCTCGAGGTCGAACAGCTCGGCCTGGCCGGCGAAGGGGAAGCTTTCCTCGACCGGGTCGACAATCATCACGAGATGGCCGCGCCCGCCCTGAACGCCGATGGCGCCGAGAGCGCCCAGCACGCGGTCGAGCGGGGTCAGCCAGTCGCTGATCAACACGGCCTCGTCGAGCCGCCCGATCGCCCGGGGCGGCGGCAGATCGGCGTCCATGCCTGCCTTGTCGTCGGCAATGAACTCCACCAGCCGCTCGATGATGCGCCTCGATGCGATCGGCCGGGTGAGGCCGAGAAGGCCGACGCGCTCTCCGGCGTCGACCAGCGCGTCCGCCAGAGCGAGCTGCAGCACCAGCGCCCGATCGACCTTGGAGGTCTGCGCTAGCGACGAGGCGAAGCCCATGGACGCCGAGCGGTCTGCCCACATCCAGATGGTGTGCGAGGCCTCCCATTCGCGTTCGCGAACGTAGAGGCGGTTGTCGCGCGCCGAGCGGCGCCAATCCACGCCCCCGGCCGGCTCCCCGGCCGTCAGCATGCGGTATTGCCAGAAGGTCTCGCCCGGTCCGGCCTTGCGCCGGCCATGCACGCCGTTGACGAAGGCGGACACGCGCCGCGCCTCCAGCGCGATGCGCGGCAGGCGGTGCGACAGCTCGAGCGCGGATTCGGTGTCCCTCGCGCCGGGGATGCGCTGCTGCGGGGTGAGGACCGCGGTCTTTGCCATCCCGCCGTCAGCCGAGCTTGCCGACGAGGCGGCCGATCACGGCGTCCACGGTCTCGCCATCGGCGCGGGCGCCGAAGGTCAGCGCGATGCGGTGCTTGAGGATCGGCCCGGCCAGCGCCGCCACGTCGTCCACCGAGGGGGCGAGGCGGCCCTGAAGCAACGCGCGGGCGCGCACAGCGAGGGCGAGCGACTGGCTGGCGCGCGGGCCGGCGCCCCAGGCCAGCTTGGCGGCAAGCTCGCGGTCGGACGAATCGGGGCGGGCGGCGCGCACGAGGTCGAGGATGGCCTCGATGACGCTTTCGCCGACAGGCAGGCGGCGCACGAGGCGCTGCGCCATCTGCAGCTGCTCGGCGGTCATGGCCGCCACCGGCTTCGCGCCATCCGCTCCGGTGGTCTCGATCAGCACGCGGCGCTCGGCCTCGCGGTCCGGATAGCCGACATCGATCTGCATCAGGAAGCGGTCGAGCTGCGCCTCGGGCAGGGGATATGTGCCTTCCTGCTCGATCGGGTTCTGCGTGGCGAGAACGTGGAAGGGCTTGGGCAGGTCGTGCCGCTCGCCCGCCACCGTGACGTGGTGCTCCTGCATGGCCTGCAGCAGCGCGGACTGCGTGCGCGGGCTCGCGCGGTTGATCTCGTCCGCCATCAGAAGCTGGGTGAAGATCGGGCCGCGCACGAAGCGGAACTGCCGGCGGCCCTCGGGCGTCTCGTCCAGTACCTCGGTGCCGATGATGTCGGAGGGCATCAGGTCCGGCGTGAACTGCACGCGGCGTGCGCTCATGCCGAGAACCGTGCCCATGGTCTCCACCAGCCGCGTCTTGGCGAGGCCCGGCAGGCCGACCAGCAGGCCATGGCCGCCGGCCAGCACCGTGATCAGCGCCATGTCGACCACTTCGCCCTGGCCGAAGATGGCCTTGCCGATCTCGGTGCGCGCCTTGCCGATGGAGTCGAGCGCGCTGTTGGCCGCGTCGGCGACGGCGCTTTCGAAATCGACGGGATCAGCGGCGGTGCTCATGGCGGCTCCTGATGTCTTCGGCCGCGAGGTTGTCGCGGTGCCTTCCGGCAGATTGGTGGCAAAGCGGCCATGGGGCAAGCGCGGCGGGTTGTCCGATCCCCAGCGAACGGCCCGCGCCAGGGAGGAACTGAGCCGCTGCCCTGCCCGTTGCGGCCACGGCGAACGCGTCTGGCCGCTTCAGGCGCCCGGGCCTCGGCCGCGGAGGCGATGATGCCCGTGAATTCGGTGACGGCTCAACAAGCGCATCCATGGCGACTATGTAGAAGCCGAGGCGAAGGCGGCCACAAGGCGCGCGGCGGCCGGAGGGATCACAATGGCGAGAGAGACCGAAGCCGCTTCCGGGCTTGAAAGGCTGATGCGCTCGCTCGACGGCGCGCGCCGGGGCCTGCCGCCCGTCGAGCGCTGGAATCCGCCTTTCTGCGGCGACATCGACATGCGCATCGCCGCCGACGGGCGCTGGTTCTACAACGGCTCGCCGATCGGGCGGCCTGCTCTGGTGAAGCTGTTCTCGGGCGTGCTGAAGCTGGAGGAGGGGCGC
>JAIXZF010000283.1 GCA_027489835.1 Hyphomicrobiales bacterium | reverse complement strand
GCCGGGCCGTCGTTCCGCGCATGCTCGCGCGTGGCTATGGCCGCATCGTCAGCATCGCTTCTGTGGCTGGAAAGGAAGGCAACCCGAACGCCTCGCATTACTCGGCGTCGAAGGCCGGGCTGATCGGGCTGACCAAGTCGCTGGGCAAGGAACTGGCGCAATCGGGCGTGCTGGTGAATTGCATCACGCCTGCAGCCGCCAAGACGGACATTTTCGCGCAGATGAAGCAGGAGCACATCGACTTCATGCTGTCGAAGATCCCGATGGGGCGTTTCGTCGAGGTCGAAGAGATCGCCGCGATGGTGGCCTGGCTGGCGAGCGAGGAGTGCTCCTTCACGACCGGCGGCGTGTTCGACATCACCGGTGGGCGTGCGACCTACTGATTCCGAGTAGTTATGCAACCGATGGTTGTAGTGTTTTCTTAAAACAATCGGAGGATGGTGGCCCCCCTGTTAGTGGGGAAAACCGTCATGCGTCTACGTTTCAAGATCGGGCAGCTCATCTCGGGCGCCTCCGCCGCGCTGTTCGCGGCTGGGCTTCTGGTCATGGGAGGAATCACCGGCACGTCCATCTGGTTCCAGAGCCATGACCAGATGCAGGAGGAGCTTGCGTCCTCGTTTGCCGAGGTCGAGCTGACGGTCAAGACACTGGCGTCCGAGACTCGCGCCTACGCGGGCATCCTGGCGCGCCATCCCGACATCGTTGAGGCGCTCGCTTCCGATCCGAAGTCGATCACGATGCCCTTGCGACGGGAATTCGACTCGCTGCGGGCGGCCGACCCCGAGGTCGAGGTGCTCGAGGTGCTCAACGCCACCGGCATCGTCGTGCACCGCGCGCACAACCCATCCCAGGCGGGCGACAGCAAGGCCAATCAGCCTGTCGTCGTGAAGGCGATGAGCGGCGGAAACGCCGCCGCGCTGACCTATTCCACAAGTTCCCAGCAACTGGCCTATGTCGGGGTCGAGGCCATTCGCTGGCAGGGCCGGATCATCGGCTACTTGACCGTAGGCAAGCGCCTGTCCGACAAGCTCATCGCGCGCCTCGGAAAGAGCGCGGCGGCCGACATCAGCGTTCTTCTTGGCGGCAAGTTCATTCGCTCGACGCACGCGGAGGTCACGCAGGATTCCTTCGGCGCGGAGGATGCGAAGGCCTCGGCGATCGCGCCGGTGCGGTTGAACATGAAGGCAGGGCACGCTTCGCTGTTCGGCTACGCCGCGCCGGTGCCACGCGACGACGGCTCGACCGTGACCTTCGTCCTGTCTCGCGACCGCGACCTGATCGCCCGGCGCTTCTACGGCCTCCTGTTCTGGCCGGTCGTCGCAGGGCTGACGGCACTTGCGCTGCTCACCCCCTTGCTGATCATGATGGGACGCCGGTTCTCGCGGCTTTTCGACCAGCTCTCCGATTCCATGAGCCGGTTGGCCAGCGGCGCATGGAACACCGCCATTCCGCATCTGGAGCGGACCGATGAGGTCGGAGACATGGCCAAGGCGGTGCAGGTCTTCCGCGACAACGGGCTCAAGGTCCGCGAGCAGGAAGCCGAGAGGGCGCGCGAGGCCGAGCGTTCCGCCGAGCGTCTCGCTGCCATCGAGCGCTTCAACGCCGATACGAGCAAGGTCATCGCCGCCGCGGTGAGGGGGCAGCTGTCCGCCCGCATCGTGGAGGCCGGCGTGCCCGAGGGGCTGGAGCAGATGGCGCAGAGCCTCAACCGCCTGCTGACGAGCTTCGACGCCACCATCTCCAGCGCCGTCGAAGGCATGGAGAAGATCGCCGACGGCGACCTGACGAACCGGGTCGCGGGCGCGTTCGAGGGCGAGTTCGGCCGCATGAGCTCGGCGGCGAACGCGCTGGCCGAGCGATTCCAGGGCACGATCGGCGACATCGTCTCCGTGACGCAGGACGTTAAGTCGGCGACGGACGAGATCCTGTTCGGCGTCAACGATCTGTCCCAGCGCACCGCGCAGCAGGCCGAGATCTCCGAGCAGACCATGTCGAAGCTGTCGAACTTCGCGGCGACCTTCCGCAGCGCCTCGGACATGGCCAACGGCGCGGCCAGCAAGGTGCGCGACGCCGAGGCGCATGCCAGCTCGGGCGAGGGGCACGTTGTCAAGACGCGCGAGGCGATGGAGCGCATCTCGGCGGCCTCCCGGCGCATCTCGGACATCACGACCATCATCGCCGACGTCGCCTTCCAGACGAACCTGCTGGCGTTGAACGCCGCCGTCGAGGCCGCCCGTGCCGGGGAGGCCGGGCGCGGCTTCGCCGTGGTGGCGACCGAGGTCCGGGCGCTGGCGGAGCGCGCGGCCGGCGCCTCGCGAGACGTGAAGCAACTGGTCGACGGCGCCGTGGGCGAGATCGACATGGGCGTTGGCGCGGTCGAGCAGACCGAGGTGGCGTTCAGCCGCATCGCGGACGCGATCCGGTCGGTGTCGGGGCTGGTCATCAACCTGTCGACCGCCACAGGCTCGCAAGCCGCCTCGGTGGACGAACTCGGCGGCGAGATCGAGCGGCTGGGCGAAATGGCGCAGCAGAACGCGGCGCTGGTCGAGGAGTCGAACGCCATGCTGGAGAACGCCAATGGCCGCATCGCGGACCTGTCGCGGCTGGCGCGGCAGTTCCGGATCGGCGGCGCGCAGGCCGGGGAAGGCAAGGCGGGGCTGCGCGCGGCGTGAGGCGCGCGACCGTGGGAAGGAGCGAAGTGCCAGCCGGCCTGTAAGCCGGGTTCTGGAGGGCCGGACGGTCTCCCGCCCGACGTGACGGCCATTCCTCTGGGACGCCTGTCGCCAGGCGCCTCGAGCAACCAACCCGGGCGACTGGGGCGGAACGGCCCTGCCGGCCCGAAAGCCGGCGCGTCGCCCCTATTCGGTCTTGCTCCCGGCGGGGCTTGCCATGCCGTCCCCGTTGCCGGGTCCGCGGTGCGCTCTTACCGCACCTTTTCACCCTTACCGCGCGTCGGGGCGCAAGGCCCGTGGCGTGGCGGTTCGATCTCTGTGGCGCTTTCCCTGGGGTCGCCCCCGCCGGACGTTATCCGGCACCGTTGTTCCGTGGAGCCCGGACTTTCCTCGAAGGGATGATCGCAAGATCGCCCCGCCGCGGCCGTCCGGCCGACTGGCGCGTTGGCTCTGCGCCCGGGCTGGGGGCTCTGTCAAGCTCGGCGCCGGGCTCGAGAGCGGCCGCTTCACTCGGCCCGCGCCATGATCGTGCGGGCCTTGGCGCAATACGTGCGGTTCGCGCCGCTCATGCGGGTGGCGCCGAGGCCGCTCTGGTAGCGCATGATGGCGCCGCAGGTGTCGCCGCCCGAAAGCCTGTAGGCCTGCGCCAGATACTTCATGCCGTAGGTCAGATTGGTGTCGGGGTTGAGCAATCCGCCGCTGCCGCCGCCATAGCCGAGGCTGCGCGCCGTGCCGAGCCTGATCTGCATCAGCCCGTAGTTGCCGGCATTCGCGGCGGTGGGTCGGAAGTTGCTTTCGATTCGGATGACCGCCCTTGCCAGCTTCACCGGGACGCCATGCGCCTGGGCATGTTTGTCAATCCTTGCGTGAAGATCAGATCGAGGCTCGGCCATGGCAGTCACGGACTGGCATGCTGTAACGGCAAGGCCAGACGCGGCGACAGTCAAGATCGCCCGGATGCGGCTCGACTTGGAGCTTGAATTGGAATGATGCATGAGAGAACTTTCCCATTGTCGCCTCCCAGCGGTTAAACCTTTAGCCGAACGATCAAGGCGTCAATAAGTTCACAATGGGACGCAGCGGACCTGGCGGGGAAAGGGCGGCCGCACGCTCTAGCTTTTCAGCAGACCGCACTGTTAAATGACGGCGGACTTCGAGCGGTGTCAGGCCCGGATGAGGACAGCGCGCGACGGAGGCCCGGCCGGCAGTCCGGCTGTGGAACAAGGCGGGCGTGAGCCTGTCCTCTGCAAAAATGATTTGGGAGCGACACAAATGAAGAAGATCATGGCATTGGCGATCGTCGGCCTGTCCCTAGGCGCGTGCAATTCGCCCGGCGAGCGCGCCGTCGGCGGCGCGCTCATCGGCGGCGGCGCGGGCGCCCTGCTGGGCGGCGCGGTTGCCGGCTCGCGGGGCGTGGCGGCCGGCGCGGCGATCGGCGCCGTCAGCGGCGCCGTCATCGGGGCCGCCACCACGCCGGACCGTCGTTCGGGCCGCTGCCCGCGCGGCACCTACCTCGCCAGCGACGGCTACTGCTACCGCTACTGACGGGCACGGCCGACGGCCGCGCCAGAGGAGGTCGCATGTGGGACTCCATATGGGGCAAACTCGGCGGCGCGGGCGTCGGGCTCGCCGTCGGCGGCCCGCTTGGCGCGCTCATCGGCGCGCTGGCGGGGCATCTGCTGATCGACCGGGATGGCGGGCTGTTCGGCACGCCTGACCGGGGCGTGGTCTTCACCACGGGGCTGGTGGC
>JAIXZF010000185.1 GCA_027489835.1 Hyphomicrobiales bacterium | reverse complement strand
GCCGACGGCTGGAACGATGAGACGAGCGGGCCGCCGACCAAGGCGGGCCACATCGTCGGCTACACCCCCCTCGTTTTCTAGGAGAGCACCATGGGAAAGGCCTACAGCGAAGACGTGCGTCTGCTCGCGAAGCGCGAGAGCCGGAAGGAAGGAACGAGGCGGTACCGGGCGGCAAAGGTCGGCGACGCCCCGCCGACGACCCCAGCGGCCATCGCCAAGTGGTGGAAGGAGCGCGAGCGTGGCGACAACCGTCGATGATCTGCGCCGCTTCGGCGTGCGGCTGCGCTCGTGGCTCCCGGGCCAGCACTATTGCACATGCCCGAAGTGCTCGGAGGGCCGCAAGCCGGCCAACCGGAAGAAGCCATGCCTCTCCGTCCTCATCGGGCCGGCGAGCACCAAGCGCGGGGCGCTCGGCTCGGGAGAGGTGATCTGGAACTGCCAGCATTGCGGATGGAAGGGACCGAACCCGGATGAGCACGGAGACACAGACGCGCGGCCTCAGCGACAAGCATCTGGCCCAGATCGAGGAGCGGGGGCTCGATACGGAAGTCGCGGTGCGAATGGGGCTGCACAGCGTCCCAAGCAAAAACGGTGGTGGTGAGCTTTGCGTCATCCCGTTTTACCGGGAAGGCAAGATCGCGAACCGGAAATACCGCACCGACCTGACGCAGGGCTCGTCCTCGGGCAAGATGTGGCAGGACAAGGGGGTCGAGAAGCTCTGCTTCAACGAGGATTGCCTCCGCGACGACAGCCTGCTCGGGCAGCCCCTCGTCATCACCGAGGGCGAATTCGACGCGCTGTCGGCCATCGAGTGCGGCTTCCCCCGGACGATCTCGGTCCCGGAGGGAGCGCCGGCACAGGCCGTCGGCGACGTTGAGAGCGCGAAATATGCGTGGCTCGACCCGATCCGGGATCTGCTCTCGTTTGAGCGGTGCCCGGAGATCATCCTCGCCGTCGATGGCGACAGCGCCGGGGCGGCGCTCCTGCACGACCTCTCGATCCGCCTTATGAAGGCGCGCTGCAAGTTCGTGACCTACCCCATCACGAAGTGGGATCGCGGACGCCAGCGGTGCAAGGATCTCAACGAAGTCCTGCACGAGTACGGGCACAAGGGGGTCAAGGAGGTCATCGCCCGGGCGCAGTGGACGCGCCTCGACGGCATCTACCGGATGGGCGAGCTACCGCCCGTCCCGGCCCCGATGAGCTACGACATAGGCGTGCCCGTCCTGCGCAACCACTACCGGGTGCGCCTCGGCGATCTCTCGGTGGTGACGGGCATCCCCAGCCACGGCAAGACCAGCGTCGTGAACGATCTGTGCTGCCGGCTGGTCTTCAACCACAACCTCACCGTGGCCTTCGCGTCCTTCGAGCAGAGCCCGCAGCGCGACCACCGCCGCAACCTCCGCACTTGGTACAACAAGGCCCCCGTCATCTCGCAGTCGGACGACCAGATCGCGATGGCCGACCAGTGGATCGACCGGCACTTCAGCTTCATCGTGCCGTCCGATGAGGACGACGTGACGCTGGATTGGGCGCTCGACAAGGCGGAGGCCGCGGTGATCCGGCATGGGGCCAAGATCGTCGTCTTCGATCCATGGAACGAAATGGACCACGTCCGCGAGCGCGGCGAGAGCCTGACCGAGTACGTCGGCCGGGCCATCAAGACCTTCAAGCGGTTCGCGCGCCGCCTGCAAGTTCACCTCATCATCGTGGCCCATCCGTCAAAGCAGATGCGCAAGGAAGACGGCTCCTTCGCCGTCCCAACGCTCTACGATATCTCGGACAGCGCCAACTGGTACAACAAGGCCGACGTGGGCCTCGTGGTTCACCGCACGATGGTGAAGGACACGAGCGACAATCTGGTCCCGGGGCCGACGCTCATCCGGGTGCAGAAGAGCCGGTATCACGATGAGATCGGCACGCCGGGCGATGTGCTGGCCGACTTCCATGCGGACAGCCGGCGCTACGACGTGATCGAGAAGGAGGCGGCCTGACGAGAAAGGCCGCGCACCTCGCGATGCGCGGCCTCTCGTGGCGGGGCTCAGGCGGGCTCAGAAATCCCAGAAGCCGGGATCGCGCTCGCCGGGCACGCCGCGCTTGCCCTTGCCGCCCTTGGCCTTCTTGTCGCTGTGGTCGCGCTGCTGCGCGGCGTTCATCACGCCCCAGACCTTCAGGTAGTCGTCGTGCCGCTTGCGGTCCCCAACGGAGCCCTTGAAGTTGCCGTAGGCGATCCGGCGCACTTCGTCGGCCATGGCGTTCGCGACGGCCTCGCGGGAGATCGTGGCGCGGTAGCGGTAGTCGCGGGCTGGCGTCTCGGTGACCTTGGCCCTCGGGAAGATCGTCTCGATATCGAGCCGGAACCGGGCGCGCACGAGCAGATCCCGGCCCGGACCCGGCGGCTGCACAATCGAGAGAAAGGCGTCGTTCAAGAAAACCCACATGGTGAAATCTCCAATCAGGCCCAGCGCATGACGAGCCAAAGCAGCAAGCCGGCGGCGAGGAGCGGGACGAGGTCGATGAGGATGTGCTGCATGGTAGGTGGCCGGGGTTGCCCCCGGCCCGGTCCCTTACGCGGCCTTGTCGAGCACCTTGCCGGCGGTGATCTCCAAGTGGAGCCGCTGGTCCTGATACTCGGACTTCCGGGCCTGCGCGGAGATCGCCTGCGCGTGGTCCCAGAGGCTTGCCGGGGGCTCGCCCTCCTCGGCGACCGCGGTGGCGATCAGGGTGCGGGCCTGCTTCTCGCTGAAGTTGAACTTCCGCAGAAACTCGATCCGCTCTTCGTCGGTCTTGGACACGATGGTCGTCTTGGCCGCCTTCACGCCCTCCACCACCTTCGCGGTCGAGCCCTCGGCGTAGCTCTCCAGCGCCGGGGCGGCGTGCTCAAGGAACCGCTCGGGAGCGCCGGAGGTGTGCTTGAAGGTCACCTCGGAGAAGCCCTCGACCCCCCAGAGATTGCGGTTCTGGCACACGCCCCGGAGGTACATGGTCGCCACCCCGAAGGTGCGGTGCCCGACCTCGGAATTCCACACGTAGAAGCCGCGGAAGAGCAGATCCGGCGAGCCGTCCGCGAGCTTGCCGACCTCGATGGGGTGCATGTCGTCCACGAG
>JAIXZF010000412.1 GCA_027489835.1 Hyphomicrobiales bacterium | reverse complement strand
GTGCCCTCGCTGATCCGCTGGGGGCAGGCCGACGGCATGGGCCGCAGGCTCTTCACCTACATCGAGAGCGTCACGGCGGACGGCCCCAAGGTCATCGTCATCAAGCTCAAGCGGCCCTACGGCCTGGTGATGGAGTCGATCGGCAAGCTCTCCACGAACGTGCCGTTCATGATGCCCAAGCGCTTCGCCGAGAAGCCCGTGACCGACAGGCTCGGCGCCGACGACATGATCGGCTCCGGCCCGTTCCGCTGGAACAAGGCGGAGTATCGCCCCGGCGCGCGCACCGTCTATGAGCGCAACGCCAAATATGTGCCGCGCTCCGAAGCCGCCTCTAACGCGGCCGGCGGCAAGAACGTCTATCTGGAACGCGTCGAGTGGGTGAACTTCCCCGATCCGAACACGGCGATCAACGCGCTCGTCTCTGGCGAGGTCGACTATTACGAGCAGGTGCCGGCGGACCTGCTGCCCATCGTCTCGCGCGCGCCGGGCGTGAAGGTCCAGAACTTCAACCCGCTGGGCAATCTCGGCATGGGGCGCTTCAACAGCCTCGTCGGGCCCACCAACAATCCCGGCGTGCGCCGCGCCATCGCCAAGGCCATCAACCAGAGCGAGCTGCTCAAGGTCGCGATCGGCAATCCCGAGTTCTACAAGACCTGCTACTCGGTCTATCCGTGCGGCACGACCTTCGAGAACACGGCGGGTTCCGACCTCATGGCGAAGTCCTCGCTCGACGAGGCGAGGGCCATGCTGCGGGCCTCCGGCTACAATGGCGAGAAGATCGTGCTGCTCGCCACTACCGACATCCCAGTGCAGAGCGCCATGGCGCAGTACACCGCCGACGTGCTCAAGCGGATCGGCATGAACGTCGACGCGCAGGCGATGGACTGGGCCACTGTGCTGCAGCGCCGCACCAGCAAGAACCCCGTCGATCAAGGCGGCTGGAACATGTTCTTCACCTGGTGGGAGGGCGCCGACCTCCTCGATCCCGTCATCCAGTTCGCGCTGTCCGGCCTCGGCGAGCAGGGCGCCTGGGTGGGCTGGTCGAAGGATGACGAAGCCGAGAAGCTGCGCACCGCCTATGCAGAAGCTGCGAGCGACGCCGAGAAGAAGGCGCTGGCGGCGCAGGTGCAGGCGCGTCAGTTCGAGCAGAGCTTCAGCATCTATACCGGCATGTTCTACGTGCCGACGGGCTTCCGCGAGAATGTCAGCGGCATCCTGCAGGCGCCGCCCTTCTTCTGGAATATCCGGAAGGGGTGACGATCACGCGCAACGTCATCACCGGCCCTGTGCCGGTGATCTCGGCCAGAAATGGTGCCCTGTTGTCGAGATGACCGGCACCGGGCCGGTCATGACACTGGTCTGGCGGAGCGCCGCGCACCTCTGAAAGTCGAAATGAATCCATGCTCCGCCTGATCGCCACGCGCGTCCTTTCGACCATTCCCGTCATGGGGGTGGTCGCGCTGATCGTGTTCTTCATGCTGCGCCTTTCGGGCGATCCGGCCGCCATCCTGGCGGGCGACACGGCCTCGAGCGAGCAGGTGGAGCGCATCCGCGTGTCGCTCGGCCTCACGCGGCCGGTCTATGAGCAGTTCTTCGGCTGGATCGTGCAGCTGCTGCGCTTCGATCTCGGCACTTCGCTCTTCACCGGCCTGCCGGTGACGACGCTGATCGCCCAGCGCATCGAGCCGACCGCTATGCTGGCGCTGACCACAATCGTGTTCTCCGTCCTCGTCGCCGTGCCCATGGGCGTGCTGGCGGCCTGGAAGAGCGGCGGCTGGATCGACCGGCTCGTCATGGTGTTCTGCGTGCTGGGCTTCTCGGTGCCGGTCTTCGTGATGGGCTATTTCCTGATCTTCAACTTCGCGATCAACCTGCGCTGGCTCCCGGTGCAGGGCTACACCAGCCCCTTCGTGGATTTCGGCCGCTTCATCAGCCAGATCACGCTGCCGACGCTCACCTTGTCGTTCATCTACATCGCGCTGATCGCGCGCATCACCCGCGCCAGCGTCATCGAAGTGCTGGGCGAGGATTATATCCGAACCGCCCGCGCCAAGGGGCAGATCGAGCTCAAAGTGCTGTTCCGCCACGCGCTGAAGAACGCCGCCGTGCCCATCGTCACGGTCATCGGCCTCGGCGTCGCGCTGCTGATCGGGGGCGTCGTCGTCACCGAGAGCGTCTACAATATTCCCGGGCTCGGCCGGCTCGTGGTCGATGCCATCACGCGGCGCGACTACCCCATCATCCAGGGGCTGATCCTGTTCTTCGCACTGGTCTACATCGTGCTGAACCTGATCATCGACATCGTCTACACCCTCGTCGATCCGAGGATCCGGTATTGAGCGCGCCCGCCACGACCCTGCCGCCTGCGCGGCTGACCGGCCTCATGCCGTTCCTGCGCCGCTATCCGCTGGTGGCGATCGCGGGCGTCATCCTCGCTGCCATCGTGCTGGCCGCGGTCTTCGCGCCGCTGATGGGTACGCGCGATCCGACCTCCATGTCACCCCTGCAGCGGCTGCGGCCGCCCTCCGACGCCTACTGGCTTGGCACCGACCATCTCGGCCGCGACGTATGGAGCCGGCTGGTCTTTGGCGCGCGCGTTTCAGTCATCGTCGGCCTTGCGGTCGCGGCGCTCTCGGTCGGGCTCGGCCTCGTGATCGGGCTGGTCGCCGGCTACATCCGCTGGCTCGACGCCATCGTCATGCGCATCATGGACGGGCTGATGGCTATTCCCGGCATCCTGCTCGCCATCGCGCTGGTGTCCGTGTCGGGCGCGAGCCTGTGGACCGTGATCATCGCCATCATGGTTCCGGAAATCCCGCGCGTCGTCAGGCTGGTGCGATCGGTCGTTCTCACCGTTCGCGAGGAGCCCTATGTCGAGGCGGCGGTGTCGGTCGGCACGAAGCTGCCGCTGATCCTGATCCGCCACATCCTGCCGAACTGCATCCCGCCGCTGATCGTGCAGGCGACCTATGTGGCCGCCTCCGCCATGCTGACCGAGGCGATCCTGTCGTTTCTGGGCGCTGGCACGCCGCCCATCATCCCGAGCTGGGGGAACATGGTGGCGGAAGGGCGGCTGCTGTTCCAGATCCAGCCGTGGAACCTGCTCTGGCCCGGCATCGCGCTCGCCGTGACCATCCTGTCGGTCAACGTGCTCGGCGACGGGCTGCGCGACCGGCTCGACCCCAAGCTCGCGAAGCGGATGTGACGATGGCGACGACCGAATCCGCTTCGCCCGTCCTCGTCATCGACGGCCTCGCCGTGCGCCTGCCCGGCGGCGCGGACCGCGTCCACGCGGTCGACGGACTGTCGTTGACGGTCAATCCCGGCGAGATCGTCTGCGTCGTCGGCGAGAGCGGGTCGGGAAAGTCCGTCACCGCGCAGGCGGTGATGGGACTCCTGCCGAAGGGCCAGCTCACGCGCAGCGCGGGCCGCATCGTGCTCGCGGGCGAGGACATCACCGAGGTCTCGCCCGAACGGCTGCGCGATTTGCGCGGCACGCGCATGGCGATGATCTTCCAGGAGCCCATGACGGCGCTCAACCCGGTCATGACCTGTGGCGACCAGATCGACGAGGTGCTGGCGATCCACACCGATCTCGATGCCGCCGCGCGCAAGGCCCGCGTGCTCGAGATCATGGCGGCCACGCACCTGCCGGACGTGGCGCAGCTTTACGACGCCTACCCGCATCAGCTTTCGGGCGGGCAGCGCCAGCGCGTGATGATCGCCTCCGCTCTGGTGCTCGACCCGGCGCTGCTCATCGCCGACGAGCCGACCACGGCGCTCGACGTGACGACGCAGAAACAGATTCTCCAGCTGATCCGCGAGATGCAGCAGCGGCGCGGAACCGGCGTGCTGTTCATCACCCATGATTTTGGCGTGGTGGCCGAGATCGCCGACCGCGTCGCCGTGATGCGGTATGGCAAGCTGGTCGAGCAGGGGCCGGTGGACGAGGTGCTGCGCCGGCCGCGCGAGGACTACACGCGCATGCTGATGAGCTCCGTGCCCAGCCTCAAGCCGCCATCCCGCGCCGCGGTCACGGTCGGCGAGGTGGCGCTGAAGACCAGCGCGCTCGAGAAGACATATTCCAGCGCCAGCCTGTTCGCGCGCGGCCGCACCGTGAAGGCGGCGATGGACGTCAACCTCGAAATCAGGCGCGGCGAAACGCTCGGCATCGTGGGCGAGTCAGGGTCCGGCAAGTCGACCGTGGCGCGCTGCATCGCGCGGTTGATCGACCCGACCAGCGGCGAGGTCCGGGTCGGCGGCGTCGACATCGCCCGGATGGGGCAGGGCGAGCTCAGGCCCTGGCGGCGCAAGGTGCAGATCGTCTTCCAAGACCCGTACCGTTCGCTCAACCCGCGCCGCAGCGTGGGGGCGAGCATGATCGAGGGCCCGATGAATTTCGGCCTCGGCCGCCCCGAGGCCCTGCGCAAGGCGGGCGAGTTGATGGCGCTGGTGGGCCTCAAGCCCGACGCGCTCGACCGCTACCCGCACCAGTTCTCGGGCGGGCAGCGCCAGCGCATCTGCATCGCGCGCGCGCTGATGATGGAGCCCGAGCTGCTGATCGCCGACGAGGCCGTTTCGGCGCTCGACGTGTCGGTGCAGGCGCAGGTCCTCAAGCTGCTGGACGATGTTCGCCAGCGCTTCGAGCTCGCCGTGCTGTTCATCACGCATGATCTGCGCGTGGCGGCGCAGATCTGCGACCGCATCGTGGTCATGAGCAAGGGCCAAGTGGTCGAGCAGGGCCCGACAGCCGAGCTCTACGCCGCGCCGAAGCACCCTTACAGCCGCGCCCTGCTGGATGCCGCGCCGGGGCGCGACTTCGCCTTCGGCCTCGGCTGACGCGCCGCTCAGGCCGGCGGCTGGGGCGTCTTGAGCGCTCCGCTCGGAATGTCGTGGATCAGTCCCGTCCGGTCCCAGCCCGGAGACAGGATGTCGGCGATGCCGGGCGCGACCTCCTCGGGCGTGCGCAATGTCGCCGGATCCTCGCCGGGCATGGCCTCGGCGCGCATGCGCGTCCTCAGCGGACCGGGGTTGACGATCATCACCTTGACCGGCGTGGTCACCGTCTCGGCCGCCAAGGTGCGGGCCAGCGCCTCCACGGCGGCTTTCGAGACGGAATAGGGGCCCCAGTATGCGCCGCACTTATGCGCCGCGCCGGAGCTGACGAAGGCGGCGCGGCCGGCGTCGGAGGCGCGCAGCAGCCCCTCGGTCGCGCGGATCAGCCGCCAGTTGGCCGTGACGTTGATGTCCATGACCATCTGCCAGTCTTTGGGCGTGACATGGCCCAGCGGAGAGAGTGGCCCGAGGATGCCGGCATTGCCGAACAGGATGTCGAGCCGGCCCCAGCGCTCGGCGATGGCGGCGCCGAGGCGGTCCAGCGCCTCGAAATCGGTGAGGTTGAGGGGCACAAGCGTGGCCGTGGCGCCCATCGCTTTGATCTCGTCGTCAAGCTCCTCCAGCGCGCCCTGGCTGCGGGCGACGGCGACGATGTGCGCGCCCCGCCGGGCAAGCTCGAGCGCCACGGCGCGGCCAATCCCGCGCGATGCGCCCGTGACGAGGGCGATGCGGTCCTTCAAATCCATGATGTCGATATCCGGTATGGCGGTTCTTCAGCCGGCCTCGGCCAGCAGGGAGAGCTGCTGTTTGACGCTTTCGCCGCGCTGATCGGTCAGCCCGGTGGGATAATCGCCGGTGAAGCAATGATCGGTGAACTGCGGCCTGGCGGGATCGCGGCCCGGATGGCCCATCGCCCGGTAGATGCCATCAACCGAGAGGAATGCGAGCGTGTCGCAGCCAATGAACTGGCGCATCTCCTCAAGTGAGTGCGTTGCGGCAAGAAGGTTGTCCTTCTGCGGCGTGTCGATACCGTAATAGTCGGGGTGGGTGATGGGCGGCGAGGAAATGCGGAAATGCACTTCGCGCGCCCCGGCCTCCCGCATCATCTTCACGATCTTCACGGAGGTCGTGCCGCGCACGATGGAATCGTCGATCAGCACGATGCTCTTGCCGTCCACCACCGAGCGGTTGGCGCTGTGCTTGAGCCTGACGCCGAGCTCGCGCACCGACTGTGTCGGCTGGATGAAGGTGCGCCCGACATAATGGTTGCGGATGATGCCGAGCTCGAAGGGAATGCCGCTGGCCTGCGCGTAGCCTAGCGCCGCCGGCACGCCGGAATCGGGCACTGGCACCACGACGTCAGCGCCAGCGGGCGCCTCGGCGGCGAGTTGCGCGCCCATCAGCTTGCGGCGTTCGTAGACGCTGACGCCCTTCATCATCGAATCGGGCCGCGCGAAGTAGATCGCCTCGAAAATGCAGGGGCGCTCCTGCTGCGGCGGGAAGGGCTTGTGGCTCTCGATGCCGTCCTCCGAGATGATGACGACCTCGCCATTCTCGATCTCGCGGACGAAGTGCGCGCCGATGATGTCGAGTGCGCAGGTCTCCGAGGCGAGGATGTAGCGGCCGTCAAGTTCGCCCAGCACGAGGGGGCGGATACCGAGCGGATCGCGCGCGCCGACCAGCTTCTTGTTGGTCAGGCCGACGAGCGAGTAGGCGCCTTCGAGCTGGCGCAGCCCGTCCACGAAGCGGTCGATGAAGCGGCCCTTGCGGCTGCGCGCCACCAGATGCAGCACGACCTCGGTGTCCGAGGTGGACTGATAGATCGCGCCGTCGCGGATGAGCTGGCGGCGCAGAGTGAGGCCGTTGGTGAGGTTGCCGTTGTGCGCGACCGCGAAGCCGCCCTGGTCGAGCTCGGCGAAGAGCGGCTGCACATTGCGCAGGATCGTCTCGCCAGTCGTCGAATAGCGGACATGGCCGATTGCGGCGGGGCCGGGCAGGCGGTCGATGACGCGCTTGTCTGAGAAGGCGTCGCCGACGAGGCCGAGGCGCCGCTCGGAATGGAAACGCGCGCCGTCATAGCTGACGATGCCGGCCGCTTCCTGCCCGCGATGCTGGAGCGCATGCAGCCCCAGCGCCGTGATCGCAGCCGCATCGGGGTGTCCGAAGATGCCGAAGACGCCGCATTCCTCGCGCAGCGTGTCGCCGTCGAGGTCATGGCCAAGGTCGTCGCGGAGGATGGTCTGATGCGCTGCTGTCATTCCGGTCCCTCGCGGTGCGATGCGTCTGGTCGGCGCGCGCTCAGGCGCGGATGATCGTCGTGGTCATGGCCGTGCGGCCGCGCCCGGCTGGCGCTGGGCGTTGTCGACGGTCCGTTGAAGGGCGGCGCGATCCACCTGACCGGCCGGCGCCTCGGTGCGGCGCTGAGGCTGCGGCTGCGGCTGGGCAGGCGCGCGCGGCTCTTCCGCCGGGGCATCGGTCGGCGCGGTGGATTTCGGCGTCAGATTCTTGATGAAGCTCGTATCGATGTCCTGCGGCAGCATTGCCAGCAGCGAGCGGCCGGAGGATTCCAGCAGCGGCTTGCTCTTGGCGTCCCGCACCCAGTCGGGCTGCTTGTTGTCCGGCACCAGCGAGGTCCAGAGCAGGAAGCCGACGACCGCCAGCAGCAGGCCGCGCGCCGCGCCGAAGGCGAGGCCGAGCGTGCGGTCCAGCGCACCGATGCGCGAATCGAGCACGAAGTCCGAGATGCGGGCCGTGATCAGCGACACGATGATGAGCGTGACGAGGAAGATCGCGGCGATGGCGATCACCAGGGCGATCGTGTCCTGCTTCACGTGCTGCTTGACGAAGGGCAGGAGCGCAGGATGCAGGCTCCAGGCCGCAATCGCCGCGGCGACCCACGACGCGATCGACAAAACCTCCCGCGTGAAGCCGCGCACCGCAGCCAGCAGGGCCGACAGGATGACGGCGCCGAGTACGATGAGGTCAAGGATGGTCAAGGGCATGGACGTCGCCGTGATCGGAAGCGGAATCGGTAACGGGCGCGGCTCGGAGCGCAGCGCGCCCCCTATAGCCGTCATTTGGCCCGCCGTCACGCCTCGGCCTCATCTTTCCTCGTCCGGGTCCGGGCCGCGCCTCGGGCGGGCGGGGGCCGTGGCCGCGATCGCTGCGACCAGTTCGGCGACATGGGGCGTGCCGGCGAGGCGCATGCCACGCTGCTCGGCGTCGCCGAGCGCGGGCGCGACCACCCGCGCGAAGCCGAGCTTGCCGGCCTCCTTGACGCGGGCGCCGGACAGCGAAACCGGCCGGATGGCGCCCGACAGCGCGATCTCGCCGAAGTAGACTGCATCGGCCGGCAACACCGCGCCCGTGAGCGACGATACGAGCGCGGCCGCCACGGCGAGGTCGGCTGCCGGCTCCTGCACCCTGAGCCCGCCAGCCACGTTGAGGTAGACGTCGTGACCCGAAAGCCGAAGCCCGCCATGGGTCTCGAGCACCGCGAGGACCATGGCGAGGCGGCTCGGGTCCCAGCCCACGACGGCGCGGCGGGGCGTGCCGAGCGCGGTGGGGGCGACGAGAGCCTGGATTTCCACCAGCACGGGGCGCGTGCCTTCCATGCCCGCGAAAACGGCAGCACCGGGTGCCGACAGGTCTCGGCCGGCGAGGAACAGCGCCGAGGGATTGGCCACCTCGGCAAGGCCAGCCCCTGTCATTTCGAAGACACCGATCTCATCAGTAGGCCCAAAGCGGTTCTTCTGGGCGCGCAGCACGCGGAAGGCATGGCCGCCTTCGCCCTCGAAGGAGATGACCGCATCGACCATGTGCTCGACGACGCGAGGGCCGGCGATCTGGCCATCCTTGGTGACATGGCCGACGAGGATCAGGCAGGCGCCGGAGGTCTTGGCGAAGCGGATCAGCGCCTGCGCCGAGCCGCGCACCTGCGTCACGGTGCCGGGAGCGGATTCGACCTCGCCGGTCCACATGGTCTGGATCGAATCGATCACCACCAGCGCCGGGGCCGCGGCCTGCGACAGCGTGGCGATGATGTCCTCGACGTTCGTCTCCGCGGCGAGCTCGACCGGCGCGTCGTTGAGGCCGAGGCGCTCGGCCCTGAGCCTGACCTGCGCCACCGCCTCCTCGCCCGAGACGTAGACAACCCGCTTGCCCGCGCGCGCCAGGAGACCGCAGGCCTGCGTGAGCAGGGTGGACTTGCCGATCCCCGGATCGCCGCCGATCAGCAGCACCGAGCCCGGCACGAAGCCGCCGCCGGTGACGCGGTCCAGTTCCGCCATGCCCGACTGCGTGCGCGGCGCCTCGTGGCTCTCGCCCTTGAGGCTTTCCAGCGCGAAGACGCGGCCCTTCGGGCGGCCGCCGAGGCCGCGACCGCCGCCGGGCATCGGCGGCGGGGCGCTTTCCTCGGCAATCGTGCTCCACTCGCCGCAGGCATCGCAGCGGCCCTGCCAGCGCTGATAGACCGCGCCGCAGTTCTGGCAGATGTAGCTGGGACCGCGCTTCGCCATCAGCCGTTCACATAACGGCGCTGGTAGCGCCGGCCCAGATTGGTGAGCATCTCGTAGCCGATGGTCTTCGCGCCCGCGCCGACTGTGTCGAGATCAAGTTCGCCGCCGATCAGCACCGCTTCGCCGCCGCGCTTCGCCGCGTCCGCCGGCGCGTCCGTCACATCGAGGATGATGAGGTCCATCGAGACCGTGCCGGCGATGGGGCAGGGCACGCCGCCGACGAGCGCGTTGCCGCCCCTGGCGCCATCGAGGCCGCCGCCATTGCGTGGATAGCCATCGGCATAGCCGACGCTGATGGTGGCGAGCTTGCGCGGACCCTTGGCATGCCAGCGGCCATTGTAGCCGACCGCCTCGCCGTCACGCACGTCGCGGAGCTGCACGATGCTGGCCCTCAGGCCGACCACGGGCTTCATCGGGTTCGGGGCGCCTGGCGTCGGGTTGCCGCCATAGAGCGCATAGCCGGGGCGGGTGAGGTCATAGGCCGGCAATCCGTCGCGGAAATGCGCCGAGGAGTTCCACATGGACTTCGCGATGTCCGGATAGCGGGCGGCGATCGCGGCGAAGCGCCTGGCCTGCTCGTCCGTCATCGGATCGGACTTGTCCTCCGACGCGGTGAGATGCGTCATCACGAGGCCGACGCCCATCTTCCGCAGCTCGGCCTCCGAGCCCACGAAGGCGAGTTCGGTTGCGGAAAGGCCCAGCCGGTTCATGCCGGTGTCGACGTGAAGCGCGCAGGGCTCGCCCTTGCCGCTGATGCTCCATTCGTTGACCTCGGCCACCGAACCGAGCACGGGCCTGAGCCGGGCCGCGGCATAGGATGCCAGAGCGCCCGGCGGCAGGCCGTTGAGCACGTAGATGGCCGCGTCGGGCGCAGCGGCGCGCGCCGTCTCGCCTTCGGCCAGATGCGCGACGAAGAAGGTCCGGCAGCCGGCCTTTGCCAGTGCCGGCACGATCTGGGCGATACCGCAGCCATACGCATCCGCCTTGACCACGGCCCCGCACTCGGCGCCTGCCGCGCGGGAGGCCAGAAGCCGCCAATTGTCGGCGAGGGCGGCAAGGTCGATGGTCAGTTCGGCGCCGTGTGGATTCAGCATGAGCGCCTCTCGGGCGCCGGCGTGGCCGCGCTCATTCGAGCCGCTCGGGCAGGTGGTCGGCGGCGGCGAGATCGGAGAAGCGCGTGACCTCGGCATCGAACTGCAGCTGCACCGTGCCGGTGGGGCCGTGGCGCTGCTTGCCGATGATGAGCTCGGCCTTGCCATGCACTGCGTCCATCTCGGCCTGCCACTTGAAGTGCTCCTCGGTGCCGGGCTTGGGCTCCCGGTTCTTGAGGTAATACTCGTCGCGGAACACGAACATGACCACGTCGGCGTCCTGCTCGATGGAGCCGGATTCGCGAAGGTCCTGAAGCTGCGGGCGCTTGTCGTCGCGGCTTTCGACGCCGCGCGAGAGCTGGGACAGCGCGATGATCGGAACGTTCAGCTCCTTGGCCAGCGCTTTCAGGCCAGTGGTGATCTCGGTCACCTCCTGCACGCGGTTGTCGCCCTTCTTGGCGGAGCCCGAGAGAAGCTGGAGGTAGTCGATGAAGAGCACGTCTAGCCCGCGCTGGCGCTTGAGCCGGCGGGCGCGCGCCACGAGCTGCGCGATGGAGATGCCGCCGGTCTGGTCGATGTAGAGCGGCATCTTCTCGATCTCGGCCGCGACATCCGAAAGGCGGTAGAATTCCTGCTCGGTGATCTTGCCCTGGCGGATCTTGTAGGAGGAGATGCCGGCCTGCTCCGCGATGATGCGGGTCGCAAGCTGCTCGGCCGACATTTCGAGCGAAAAGAAGCCGACGATCGCACCGTTGACGGTCTTGATCGCGCCGTCTGGCTGCTTCTCGCCCTGATAGGCCTTGGCCATGTTGAAGGCGATGTTGGTGGCCAGCGAGGTCTTGCCCATGGCGGGGCGGCCCGCGAGGATGATCAGGTCCGAGTTCTGGAAGCCGCCCATGCGCTGGTCGAGATCGCGCAGGCCTGTGGCGATGCCGGACAGGCCGCCATCGCGCTCGTAGGCGCGGGCGGCCATGTCGATCGCGGTGGCCATGGCTGTCGAGAATGCGAGGAAGCCGCCCTCGTAGCGGCCCTTCTCGGCGAGCGCGAAGAGCTTGCGCTCGGCCTCCTCGATCTGCTCGCGCGGTGAATTGTCGACCGGGCTGTCATAGGCGACGTTGACCATGTCCTCGCCGACCGTGATCAGGTTCCGGCGGATGGCGAGGTCGTAGATGGTCTGGCCGTAATCCTGCGCGTTGATGACCGTCGTGGCCTCGGCGGCGAGGCGCGCCAGATACTGGTTGACGGTCAGCCCGCCGAGATCCTCGTCGCCGAGGAAGGTCTTGAGGGTGATCGGATTGGCGATCTTGCCGGCGCGGATCAGGCTCGCGGTCGTCTCGAAGACTCGCCTGTGCACCTCCTCGAAGAAGTGCTCGGGCAGGAGAAAGTCGGAGACGCGGTAGAAGGCGTCGTTGTTGACCAGGATCGCGCCCAGCAGCGCCTGCTCCGCCTCGATGTTGTGCGGCGCGACCCGGTAGGTCGCATCGCTCGGGGCGTCGAGCCTGGCGGCAAGGGCGGTGACGTTGGACATATCGGACCTTGTTTAAGCGATTCGCGCCGCGGCCGGTGATGGCTTCCGGCCTCCGTCGCTGCGGGCGCCATCCATGGCACATCGCTTCAAGAACATATCAGGAACACACATCAATCCACAAGGCACAAAAAAAGATCGGGCCGCCCCGTGAGGCGGCCCGACATGTGTCGATGCGATGTTGCGTCGGTCTCAGAGCTCGGCGTTCGGGCCGGCTTCGGCTAGCGCGGCGCCGACCTCGAGACCGAGATCGTCGAGGTTGAACTCCTCGCGCACGGAGGCGGCCTCGCCGCGAGCCTGGCGCTCGGCTTCCTCGGCGCTGCGCGCCACATTGACCGTGATCTTGGCCTCGACCTCGGGATGCAGGATCACGGGCAGGGTGTAGAGGCCCAAGCCCTTGATCGGCGAGTTGATGACGATCTGACCCTTGTCGACGGTGAAGCCTTCCTCGGTCATCGCGGCGGCAATGTCGCGGGCCGAGACCGAGCCATAGAGCGAGCCGGACTCGCCGGCCTGGCGGATCAGCACGTAGCTTGTGCCGTCGATGCGCTCGGCGAGGGCGGAGGCTTCCGACTTGGCCTCGAGGTTGCGGGCCTCGAGTTGGGCGCGCTGGGTGGCGAAGCGCTGCTTGTTGGCTTCCGTCGCGCGCAGGGCCTTGCCGCGGGCGAGCAGGAAATTGCGGCCGTAGCCGTCGCGGACGCGGACGACTTCGCCCATCTGGCCAAGCTTGGCGACGCGTTCGAGCAGAATGACTTCCATGGTGGTGCTCCTATCTGAGGTCAGGTTGTGGGAAGGTTGGGCGGTGTGAGGCTGCGCCGCGCCCTGAGGCGAAGCAGGCAGTCAATGAAGCCGAAAATGGCCAGAAGCGGTGCGATGATCGTCGCGCCGATGAAGAGGCCGGCGTAGACGCCGCCGAGCATCAGCCCGCGCGCCGGACGGCCGACGGACAGCTGGTGAATGCCGGCCAGCCCGTTCAGCATGAAGGCCGAGGAGAGCGCGCCGAGGATCGCCATGCCGAAGAAGCCGAAGAAGCCCGGCAGGAAGGAGAGCGCGATGCCGGCCGTCGCGACGCCCAGCGCCTCGCGCGGCAGGTTCAGCGCCGGAAGGTAGGGCCATGGCCGCGGCAGCCTGCGCGAGAGGTGCACGGCCTTGGCCGCGCCCCAGAGATTGGCGGTGAGCATCGGCACGAAGGACGCGCCGGCCAGGAACGGCGCCCAGATCGCGAGCGTGGACGCCACATCCTCCGGCCTGAACGAGGCAGGCAGGCGCGGCGGCGGGAAGCCGGGCACCTGCCCCGAAAGAACGGCCCCGATCGAGCGCTCCATGGCGAGGCGATAGGTTTCGTGGTCGCCCGCGATGGCCATGGCGCCGACCAGCGTGACCAGCGCGGAGGTGCCGACGATCCAGAGCATCAGGCGGCCGAGCGGATACCACTCGACATGGCCCTCCTCGTCGGCGCGGCCGAGCAGTGCGAGATAGGCGATGCCCCAGGCCGGCAGCGCGATGCCCACGGCGAAGGCGAGGCCGGCGGGCAGCCGCATCAGCAGCGCAATGGCCAATGCGCCCGCAATGGCCGCGATCAGGCCCGAGAGATGGCGCCAGCCGAGGGCTGCGATGAAGACGGGAAGGGGGGCTGCATAGGACAGCAGCAGCGCCAGCGGCGATCCTGTGATCACCACCGCGAACAGGAGCGCGGAGGCGAGCCCCGCGCCGATGCCGGCGACTGCGTAATTCATCATCGTCCTGCTGTCCCGCCGCTCGGAGCCTGCTCCGGCGAGGTGAGAAGCCTGTGCTTCAACGAACCCGGCGGGTTTTCACCGCCGGGCGACCTGGTTCCAGCGCCGGCCCGGAAGCCAGCGCGCTCAGCCTCAGCTGATCACGTAGGGCAGAAGCCCGAGGAAGCGGGCGCGCTTGATGGCCTGGGCCAGTTCGCGCTGCTTCTTGGCCGAAACGGCCGTGATGCGGGAGGGAACGATCTTGCCGCGCTCGGAGATGTAGCGCGAGAGCAGCTTGACGTCCTTGTAGTCGATCTTTGGGGCGCCTTCACCCGAGAACGGGCAGGACTTGCGGCGGCGGAAGAACGGGCGGCGTGCACCTGCGGTCATGATCAGAACTCCTCGCCGGTGGTTTCGACTTCGTCGTCGCGGCGGCGCGGCGGACGGTCATCGCCGAAGCGCTCGCGGTCCCGGCGCTCGTCGCGCTCACGCTTCTGCAGCATCGCGGACGGGCCTTCCTCGTGCTCCTCGACGCGGATGGTGATGAAGCGCAGCACGTCTTCGTTGATGCGCATCTGGCGCTCCATCTCCGCCACGGCGGCGGCCGGGCCCGAGATGTTCAGCAGCGAGTAATGCGCCTTGCGGTTCTTCTTGATGCGGTAGGCGAGGGACTTGACGCCCCAATACTCGACCTTGCCGACCTTGCCGCCGCCCGTTTCCACAATTCCCTTGAACTGCTCGATCAGGGCCTCGACGGCCTGCGCGCTCACGTCCTGGCGCGCCATGAAGATATGTTCGTAAAGAGCCATCGGCCTTCCTTCTGTTGCACGCTGCCCGGCGCAAAGCCCTTCGAGCCAAATCCCGATCGCGGCATGGCCGCGCGCGGAAGGCCCGATTTGCTGTTCGAAGGCGGAGACACGGGGCGACGGGGACCATTCCCCTCAGGCAAAACGCCTGCGCCCGTTCAGCCCCCAGCCGGAGCAAACGATGGGCGGGAGTTACACGAGCCCCCGCCGCATTGCAACAAGGAAAGGCCTGATGGCGTGGCGAGGCCAGCCATCGGGCCTGAGGCTCGAGGCCCCAAGACTCACTCGGCGACGAACTTCGCCATCACGTCCGCCGCCTGCCTGAGGTTGAAGATGCCGTCGAAATGGCCGCCTTCGCCGTCGATCTCGAGGTAGTCGACCTTCTTGCCGAGCTTGGCGAGCACGTCGCGAGCCTTCTGCGAATAGGCCGGGAAGAACAGGATGTCGCTTTTCGCCGGCAGCAGCAGCGTCTTCGCCTTCACCGGCGCGAAGCCTTCCTCCAGCGTCGCCCTGCCGCCCGGCGAGAACAGCGCCATGGCGCGGGCGCCATAGACGATCGAGGCCGGATCGAAGATGCGCGCCCGGGCCGTGGACGGGCCGTTCATGCCCGCTTCGGCCGCGAAGCCGTTGGCGATGGCAAGCATCGGGCTCTTGTCCGCGGCGGCGGGGGCGCGGCCCTCCCGCGCGGCGAAGGCGCGGTTGCGCTGGTGCAAGTGGATGATGTTGAGCGCCTGAACGGTGCCTGCGACGGGAGCCGTCGCGCCGTGATAGTCGCCGCCCTTCCAGTTCGGATCTGATAGGATCGGCGCCGACCAGACATTCATCCAGTTGACGAGGAAGCCGTCCGCCTCCGGCATCGGCAGGAGCGCGATGTGCCGTTCGACGAAATCGGGGTGCGCCACGGTCCATTCGAAGCCCTGCATCGAGCCCATCGAGACGCCGAACAGGGTATGGATGCGCTTCACGCCGATGGACTGCAGAAGCGCCCGGTCGACCTCGACCATGTCGCGAATGGTGTAGACGGGAAAGTCCGAGCCATAGGCGCGGCCGGTGTCGGGGTTGATCGAGGCGGGCCCGGTCGTGACGGTGTTGGGGTCGCCCGTGGGCAGCGCGCCGAGGCTGCTGGAGCCGACGACGAAGAAGCGGTTGGTGTCGAAGAGCCGGCCGGGGCCGATCAGGCTGTCCCATACAGCCGGCGCCGGTTCGCTGGCCGTTGCGCGGGCGGCGATGCGGGAGTTGGCCGAATAGGAGCGCGGCAGGAAGATGACGTTGTCGCCGGCGGCGTTCAGCCTGCCATGGGTTTCGTAGCCGATCTTCAGGTTCTTCAGGGTGCGGCCATTCTGGAAGGTGAAGCTCGGCAGATCGAACACCTGCGTCCGCGTCAGCGCGACCTCGGCGGCAGGGGCGGGGGCGGCCTGCGACCACGCCGCAGGGCTGCCGAAGCCGAGCGCGAGGGCGCACAGCGCGGCCGTTGCATATCGTCTCATGACGTTCTCTCCCGGATGATCTAATCTGCATGAGCGGCTCTTTGGCCGCGTTGAGTTCCATTCGGAACATGCAGAGAGTTCCAGATGGAACCCAAACAGTCAACTCGGAAGAAGCGGGCGGCTGGCCCCGACGCGGCTATACCCGACATGGCGCCATGCGCAGGCCAGCCTAACCCTGCAGGCCGAGAGAGCGAGAGCGCGGGGCATGGCCCGCGCGGCATCCTCACCGTCAATCCGATCCGGATGGCCTACAGGCTGAACTACGTCGCGAATTTCTACACAGGGCCGCTCTACAAGGAGATCGAGCGGCGTTGGGAGCTGACGCGGCCGGAATACATCGTGCTGTTCTGCCTGCTGCAGACGCCGAGGCTGCTCGCCAAGGACATCGTGGCGATTTGCGGCCGGCCCAAGAACTCGATCAGCCGGGCCGTGAACGCGCTGATCGGACGGGGCCTGATCCAGGCCGATCTC
>JAIXZF010000170.1 GCA_027489835.1 Hyphomicrobiales bacterium | reverse complement strand
GCCGGACAAACCGTGAGCGTCCAGCGCCCACAGCTATTTGGCCCGGCTCAGCGACCGTCCGGCGTCTGCACGCCGATCCACTTGTCGCGGACCTGCTCGTAATGCAGGCGGGAATCGTGCCGCGTGACCTTGAGGCCGAGCGTATCGGCATTGAGGGCGCCCACTGCGCTCAGCACGGTGTAGGAGGCGACGACGCGGTCACGCTGGGCTGTGACCAGCGAAGACCGCGCGCTGAGCAACTCCTGCTGGGCGTTCAGGACGTCGAGCGTCGTGCGCTGGCCGACCTTCGCCTCCTCGCGCACGCCACTGAGCGCCGTTTCGGCGGCCTGCACCTGCGCCTGCGCGGCGTTGATCTGCGCCTTCGAGGCTTCGAGCGAGCCCCACGCCGCCACAACGGTGGCACGGATCTGCTCGCGCGCAATGTCGGCCTCTAGCCGGCGCTGGCCTGCCAGTTCCTTGGCCTGCCGCGTGCGGGAGTAGGTCTGGCCGCCCTCGTAGATCGGCACGGTCAGACGGCCGACCACGGTCGCGCTGGTGCGTCTGTCGTCGACCGCCTGCGTGTCGTAACGCTGGCTGAGCGTGGCGCTCACGCCGAGTGACGGGTAGAGCTCGGCTTCTGCAACCTTCACGCCGATGTCGGCCGCATCGACGTTGTGCAGGGCGGCGGTAATCGTGGGATGGCGGGACTGCGACACGCGCGCCGCCTCATCCAGCGAACGCGGCAAGGTCCGTTCGATGGGACGGGCCGGCGCAAGCTGCCGCGGCTGGACGCCGACGATCTGGCGGTAGCGGCCAAGGCTCGACTTGAGGTTGGACTGCGCGAGCGCGGCCTGCGACCGCGACGAGGCCAGCCGCGCCTCCGACTGCGCGACGTCCGTGCGTGTCACCTCGCCGACATTGAAGCGGTCGCGCGTCTGACGAAGCTGCTCTTCCAGAACCTCGACGTTGTTGTTGTTGAGGTTGAGGATCGCCGTGTCACGGAGCACATTCATGTAGGCGGTTGCGGCGTCGAGCAGAACGTTCTGCTCGGCGGCACGAAGGTTCTCGCGGCCGGCGAGCACCAGGCTCTCGGCCTGGCTCACAGCGTTACCGGTGCGGCCTGCATTCCACAGAGTCTGGTCGACCTGGATGGCACCGCCGCGCGGGGCGGTGCGCAGCTGGCGCGTACCGAAGCCAGGCGTCTGCGATTCAAGCAGGCTGGCGCCGATGTCGGCGCTGCCGGTCACGCGCGGACGGTATCCTGAAAGAGCCTGCGGTACGTTCTCGTTGGTGACGCGGAGCGAAGCGCGCTGGGCGTTGAGCGTCGGATTGGCGCCGTAGGCCTTGGCCAGGGCGCTTTCGAGCGTCTCGGCCGCCTGCGACGTGCCGGAAACGCCGATCGACACGATCAGCGCCAGCATCGCAACACCGGACCGTCTGGCGCGCGTTGTACGCAGGAGCATCAGCAATTGCCTCAAGACACGGACAGGGCCGCAGACCACGCTGGCGGATTCGGGATTCCAGCAGCGCGGCCCGAAACTAGCCACTGGCCTCGTATTGTCCATGGCAAAAGCGCGTCGGACACAAATCCGCTTCGCACTGCCGCAAAAAGGTGACAGTTCACCAAGCAATCACAGCGCGAAAGCCGGAACACGGCGGAATTCGTCGAGAACGGGCGCCGCCGCATCGAAGATCGCGCGGCCGCCAAACGTCTCGCCGGAGCGGGAATACAGCATGACGCGCCCTGCCCTGCCCGCTCCCTCGACGATGACCAGCTTGCCGCCTTCTGCCAGACGCTGGAAAAGCGCTTCGGGCCGCGTCTCGCAGGCGCCGTTGACCATGATGAGGTCGAACGGACCTTCCGGCAGACCCTCGACCAGGCGGACCGCGCCCGCGCCTGCGGAGGCGAGCGCCCCAGCGGCGGCCTCACGCAGCGCCGCCGAAGCCTCGCAGGCCGTCACCTCGGCGCCGAGCGCCAGGGCGACGGCTGCGGAGTATCCCGTGCCGCAGGCGTAATCGAGCAGGCGCTGGCCGGGCTGAACGTCGAGCGTCTGGAGCATGCGCCCGGCCGTCATCGGCGGCAGCATCGCCCGGCCCGGCGCGCCGAACGCGTCGAGCGCCACCGGCTGGTCGATGTAGGCGACGTCGCGCCGGGCGGGCGGCACGAACAGCTCGCGCGGCACCTCTCCCATGGCGGCGAGCACCGCGCGGTCGGTCACGTCATAGGTACGAAGCTGGCAATCGACCATGTTGCGCCGAAGCGCGGCGAAATCGGACATGCGAGTCACCCGGAAGAAGGATCAGGCCAGGCGAGGCCAAGCGGTTTCTGGGCGAGCGCCCGCGAAAACGCAAGCATCCATATGGCGGATGGCCGGAGAGCCGGCGATGCGGTCCGGCGCGGCGGATCGCACCCGCGGGCGATGGAGGCCTCGGAGGGAATCGAACCCCCGTACAAGGATTTGCAGTCCTCTGCGTAACCACTCCGCCACGAGGCCATCAGGGCGAGCCGCGCCTCAGCGCCGCGCCGCTATAGCAACAAGCTCCTTCAACCCGCAAGGGCGCAGGGCTCCTTTCTCTGGGATGGGCGGCATCCGCGCATTCGCCCGGCGCAAGCGCAGGCACATGAGAAGCGCGGGCGGCGCTCACAATCGGGCTTGCGCGCACGCCGAGGGCTCTGTATGCACGCCTTCCGTTGATCCCGGATAGCTCAGCGGTAGAGCAACCGGCTGTTAACCGGTTGGTCGCAGGTTCGAATCCTGCTCCGGGAGCCAACGAAATCAAGGGGTTGGGCCTGGGCGCCCGGCCCCTTTTTTTCGTTTCTGGCGTAATCTGGGTGCGCCATAGGTACAGGGCCGTCACTGGCCGACGTCGGCTTGCCCGTATGGCTGATGCGAGGACCGGGCGACAGCGCTGCAATTGTGAGGCATGCGCTTGTCATCCTCGAGAAGCGCGGCAGATCGATAGCGCTATACTAGCTCCCGACAGTGTTCAGCATCACGGAGTTCGTGCCCTTGCCTTTCGTTGCGCAGGAGGCCCCTATCTACCTCAAGGGCGCGTCCCAGCCGGGCCCGACATTCCGAGAGGCGATTCTGATGCATGCCGTGGCGCGGATCGCGCTCCATCCGCTGATTCCCAACATTCAGGCCTCATGGGTCAAGCTGGGGCCGGAAGGCGTGCAGCATGCGCTGCGCGCCGGCGTGAACGATCTGGGCGGCACGCTCATGAACGAATCCATCACCCGCGCCGCCGGAGCCGTGCATGGACAGGAGGCGGCGCCCGAGACCATCGAAGACTGGATCGAACGTGCCGGCAGGCCGGTGCGCCAGCGCACGACGACCTATGGCCGGCCGCCGGCGGCACAGATCCGCGCCTCGTTCGACGCTGCGGCCCTTCAGACGGTGTTCAACGCGCCCTTGCGCAGGGCAGCGCGCAGAGACGAAGCTCGCAGCCGCGAGGACCTCGACGCATGACGCCCTTCGTCTTCAACACGACGCCCTCGATCGTGTTCGAGCCCGGATCGGCGCGCCGGCTGGCCGGGATCGTGGGCGCCCGCCTCGGCGACACGGCGCTGTTCGTCACCGATCCCGGGCTGCTGCGGCTCGGGCTGTGCGGGCCCGCGATCGCCTCGCTCGAGGCCGCGGGCCTGACGGTCTCCGTCTTCTCGGACGTCGAGGCGGACCCTTCGCTCGCGACGCTCATGAACGCCGTCGAAGCGGGACGCAAAGCGGGAGCGACCGGCGTCGTGGGCTTTGGCGGCGGCTCGTCGATGGATGTCGCCAAGCTGGCGGCGCTTCTCCTAGGCTCCGGCGAGGATCTCGACGAGGCCTGGGGCGTCGGCCGCGCCAGGGGGCCCCGCCTGCCGCTCGCGCTCGTGCCGACGACGGCCGGCACGGGCTCGGAGGTGACGCCGATCTCGATCATCACCATCGGCGGCGAGGAGAAGCGCGGCGTCTCCTCCGCGGTGATCCTGCCGGACATCGCCGTGCTCGACGCGGAGCTGACGCTCGGCTTGCCCGCGGGCATCACCGCGGCGACCGGCGTCGACGCCATGGTGCATGCCATCGAGGCCTACACCTCGAAGAGCCCCAGCAACAATCCGGTGTCGCGCATGCTCGCGCGCCAGGCGTTGCAGCTGCTCGGCGCCAACATCGAGACGGCGGTGTCCGATGGCGCGAACCTTGCGGCGCGCAGCGCGATGCTGCTCGGCTCGATGCTGGCCGGCCAGGCGTTCGCCAACTCGCCCGTCGCTGCGGTGCACGCGCTCGCCTATCCCGTAGGCGGCACCTTCCACGTGCCGCACGGGCTCTCGAACGCGCTCGTCCTGCCGCACGTCATGCGCTTCAACGCCATCGAGGCTCAGCAGGGCTATGCCGACATCGCCGCCGACGCCTTCCCGCATTTGTCGCGGGTCGCAAAGCCCGCGGATCGATGCGCCGGGCTGATCGAGGCGCTGGCGGATCTCGCGCGCAAGCTCGGCATGCCGACGAAGCTGCGCGACGTCTCGATCGGCGAGGAAGCGTTGCCGAAACTTGCCTCCGACGCCATGAAGCAGCAGCGCCTGCTGCAGAACAACCCGCGTGAGGTCACCGAGGCCGACGCGCTCGCCATCTACAGGCTGGCCTGGTGATGGGCGAAAGGCTAGGCCCGTCCTTGCGCTCGGCCTATGCGGCGTTCCGGCCGATCCAGACCCGCTGGATGGACAACGACGTCTATGGCCACATGAACAACGTCGTCCATTACTCGCTGTTCGACACGGCAGTGAATGGGTGGCTGATCGAGAACGGCGCGCTCGACCCGCT
>JAIXZF010000464.1 GCA_027489835.1 Hyphomicrobiales bacterium | reverse complement strand
GGCGTGCCGGCAGGCTGCGTCCTCACCGTGCCGCAGGTGCTCCGGGAGGAGCAGGTCACCGGCCGGCATTTCGTCGAGGCCATCGACGGGGAGACATCCTCGGGCTCCGCGCTGCGCGTGACGCGCCCGGGCTTCAGGATCGATGGCGGCTTTCCGGCGCCGTCCGCGCCGCCCGCGCTCGGCCAGGACACCGCACGCTGGCTGCGCGCGGTAGGCTATGGCGATGACGAGATCGAACGCCTTGGAGAAACCGCGGCCGCCGCGTCGCCGTCTAGGCGTCGGTGACGGAGCGCGGCTGCAGCGCCGATCAGGCCTTGAACGCGGCGCGCCGGCCTGACATGCATCGATGGCCCCTCACGGGCCCTTCGCTCGCTTCCGGAGCCTCGACGTGTCCAGGTCGTCCAGCCGACAGCGGCTCTCCCCGCTCTACCATCAGGTCTACATCCAGCTTAGGCAGATGATCGTCGAGGGCGCGCTCGACCAGGCCGCGCCGCTGCCGTCCGAGATCGCGCTGGCCGAACGCTATGGGGTGAGCCGCGTCACGATCAGGAAGACGCTGGACGCCCTCAGCGCGGAGGGGCTCGTCCGGCGCGTGCACGGGGTCGGCACCTTCCCTGCCCCGCCGCAGGACAGGGCTTCGCGCGCCAACATCTCGGGCCTGCTCGAGAACCTCATCTCGTTCGAGGCGGGCACGACGGCGGTCAACCTCGAATGGACCGTCGGAGCGGTGCCGTCCGAGCTCGTGCCGCATTTCGGCGACGGCACCTGCCTGAGGATCAGGCGGCTCAGGAGCTACCAGGGCCGGCCGATCTCCTACACGCTGATCCATGTGCCGGGCCGGCTGGCGGCCGGGCTCGACGAGGACGAGGTGGGCGACGAGCCCATCGCGCGCGCGCTCGAGCGGCGCGGCGTGATCGCCGAGCAGGCCGAGCAGACGATCACCGCGATCGCCGCCGAGCCCGACGTGGCGATGCGTCTGGAGGTGGCGCCGCGGGCGCCGCTCATCGTCATGCGCCGGCTGATGCTCGACGCCGCGCGCGGGCCCGTGCTGCACCAGGAAAGCTGCTACGCGCCCGAGCGCTTCGAGTACCGCATGACGCTGTCGCGCATGACCGTGGGCAACACGGCCCGCTGGACGCCCATTGCCTGAGCGGCCGGCGTTCCGGGACGATCAGGATCTGGTCGCGTCGACGAAGCGGTTGGTGTAGAGCGCCTCGACGTTCTTGACGTCCGCGACGCCGGCGCTGCGCAGGGCGTCCGCCCCCTCCTTCCACAGCCGCGGCACGTTGCGCATCAGGTTCTCGCGGCCCTCGGAGAGCCAGAGCCGCTCGCGCGCCGCATCGGTGACGTAGACGAGCGAATCAAGATCGCGGATGCCGGGGATCTCGAAATCCTTCGCCGCCCGCTCGAAGATCGGCCGCGCCGGCTGGGTCATCAGCTCGTTCACCGAGGCGCGCAGCGCGCGGGTGATCCGCGTCATGACCTCCGGCTTCTGGTCGACCATCTGCTGCGTGGTGACGAAGCTCTGGCTCGGCATCGGCGCATAGCGGTCGGTCGACCACACCTCGATGGGCGCGTTCATGCGCTGCAGCGTGACGACCACGTTGATGGCGCACATGAAGCAGTCGACCCGCCCCTGCTGCATGATCTGCAGCGCGCCGGGGCTGTTGCCGGTGGTCTCGCGCTTCACGTCCTCCTTCCGCACGCCCACCTTGTTGAGCATGAGGTCGAGAAAGATGTCGGTGGTGCCCCCGACCGAGACGATGCCGACCGTCTTGCCCTTGAAGTCCTCGGCCTTGGTGATCGGCTTGTCCTTCAGCGAGACCACATGGAAGGTCGAGGCCTGATACAGCGTGGCGAAGGCGACGAGCGGCGCGCTGGTGGCGGCGACGGCGCGCATCTGGTCGATGGCCGCGGCGCGGATGAAGGCCACCTGGCCGGCGATGAGCTGCTGCGTGGCCTGCGCCGTGCCCTGCCCGCCGAGGAGCTTCGCTTCGAAGCCCTCCCTGGCGAAATGGCCGCCGGAGACCGCGTTCATCATCTCGATGAAGTCGGAGATGAAGCCGAAGGGGGTCATGACCGTCAGCGGCTCGCGCGCCTGGGCGCGGACGATGGCGGGAGAGGCGATCAGGCTCGCGCCGGCCAGCGCCGAGGCGCTTGCGAGGAAGGTTCTGCGGGTCGTCATGGTGGCTCCTCCGTTGTCAGGTCGATGTGCGGCGTTCAAAGTCCCAGCCGCCTCACCGCAACCGGGCTTGCCGGCAGCGTGACGGTCTTGCTTTCGGTGTAGAAGGCCTGGCAGGCCTCGCCGCCCTCGCGGCCGACGCCCGATTCCTTGTAGCCGCCGAAGGGCGCGCGCAGCTCGCGCACCATGGGCGTGTTGACCCAGACGACGCCCGAGTGCAGCTCGCGGCTGGCCCGCTCGATGGTGGGCATGTGGTCCGACCAGACATAGGAGACGAGGCCGAAGCGCGTGTCGTTGGCCATGGCGATGGCCTCGTCATAGCTCCCGAAGGTGAGGAAGGCGGCGAACGGCCCGAAGATCTCGTCCTGGCAGACGCGCGCGGCATTGGAGGGCGCGAGCACCGCGGTGGGGCTGACGAAATAGCCGCCGTCGAGATCGCCGCCCGGCATCGCCGCCTCCCCCCCGGTGAGGAGCTTCGCCCCGTCGGCCCGGGCCGTCTCGACGAAGCCGAGGACGCGGGCCCGGTGGGCTGCGGAGGCGAGCGGGCCGAGCTCGGTCGCGTCCGACATCGGATCGCCGACGCGGATGCGCGCGGCGCGCTCGGCGAAGCGGGCGATGAAATCGTCGGCGATGCGCTTTTCGACGAGGATGCGCGACCCGGCCAGGCATTGCTGGCCATTGTTGGAGAAGATGCCGACCAGCGCGGCGTCCAGCGCCCGCTCGATGTCGGCGGAGGCGAAGACGATGTTGGCGCTCTTGCCGCCAAGCTCGAGCGTGCACGGCTTCAGGCGTCGGCCGGCGACGGACATGATGCGCCGGCCGGTCTCGGTGCCGCCCGTGAAGCTCACGAGGTCGATGTCCGGATGGGCGACCAGCGCCTCGCCCGTCACCGCGCCGCGGCCGTTGACGAGATTGACGACGCCGTCGGGCAGGCCTGCCTCGTGCAGCAGCTCGACGAAGCGGGCGAGCGCCAGCGGCGTCTGCTCGGATGGCTTCAGCACGCAGGTGTTGCCGAAGGCGATGGCGGCCGCGACCTTCATGGAGGCGAGCGCCACAGGCGCGTTCCAGGGCGCGATCAGCGCCGCGACGCCGACGGGCTCGCGCACCACGAAGCTGCGATAGCCTGCCATCTGGTCGTAGACCTCGCCCTTCGCCTGGCCGATGAACTCGGCGAAGAAGCGGAAATTGTAGGCGGCGCGCTTCATGTGCCGCTCGCGCAGCTCCCTGAGCACGATGCCGAGATTCAGGCATTCCAGCCGCGCGAGCTCATCGGCGTGGGCGAGCACGATGTCGTGCAGTTTCAGCAGCATCTCCTGCCGGCGCTCGGTGGGCAGGCTCGCCCAGCCAGAGCGCAGGAAGGCGCGGCGCGCCGCCTGCACGGCGCGGTCGACCTCCGCTGCATCCGCCTCGGCGAGCTCGCCGACCTGGGCGCCCGTCGCGGGATAGAAGACCGGAAGGCGCATGCCCTCGCCTCGCTCCGCGGCGCCGCCGACGAAGCTCCGCGTCAGCGGCGGCGCCAGGGTCGGCAGCACGGCGCGGGACGGGGCCTGGAGCGGGGCGCGAGGCGGGGCGGAGGCATCCATCGTCACACCATCAGAAGGCCGCCGTTGACGTGGAGCGTCTGCCCCGTGACGTAGGCGGCGGCGGGGGACAGAAGGAACAGGATGGGCCCGACCACGTCGGCCGGCACGGCGAGGCGCGCCAGCGGCACGGTCCTGAGATAGGCGTCGAAGTCGAGGCGCGTCTCGTTGGCGTCGTCGCCGCCGCGGCCGGTGCCGCCGCGCAGGAAGGCGGTGTCGACCGCGCCGGGCGCGACGGCGTTGGCGCGAATGTGGGGGGCGTTCTCCTGCGCGATCAGCCGGGTCAGCGACAGGATGGCGGCCTTGGAGGCCGAATAGGGACCGTAGCCCGGGGTCGGCTTCAGGGCGAGGCCGGAGGAGGTGGTGACGATGGCCGCGCCCTCGCCATGGCGCAGCAGCGGCAGCGCGGCGCGGCAAGCCAGGAAGGTCGAGGTGAGGTTGCCGTCGATCACGTCGGCCCAGGCCTCGAGCCCGGTCTCGGCAACGGGCTGGCGGGCCCTCGCGAAGCCGGCGAGATGGACCAGCCCGTCGAGCCCCCCGAAGTCCTCACCGACGCGGCGGAAGGCGGCGGCGACCTCCGCCTCGCTGGTGGCGTCGCATTCCAGCGCGAGCGTGCCCGGCGGAGGCGGATGGCGGGCCTGCGAGGCGGGCAGGTCGAGGCAGGCCACCTGCCCTCCGGCAGCGACGAGAGCCGCGACGAGCGGTCGGCCGATGCCGCCGCAGCCGCCCACTACGGCAAAGCGCCTGCCACGGGCAAAGCCTGCCTCGAAGGCCGTTTGGGCGCTGTTCGCTGCGGGCTGGCTCACGCCTCGGCTTCCCTCGTGACAAGCATGAGGTCTTAGTTTTAATACAACTCGACCATTCGGCAAGAGGGCCGGCACGGGAGTTTCGCGCATGGCGGCGGACGTCGAGGTGATGATCTCGGGCGGCGGCCCGGTGGGGCTGATGACGGCGCTGCTGCTGGCGCGCGGCGGGGTCGGCACGCTGGTCTGCGAGGCGGAGGCCGGAATCGCGGAAGACCTGCGCGCCTCGACCTTCCATCCGCCCACGCTCGACCTGCTCGCGCCGCTCGGGCTGGCCGCGCCGCTGGTGGCGCAGGGCCTCGCGTGCCCGCACTGGCAGGTCAGGATGCATCCCGGCGGCGAGCGCGCGGTGTTCGACCTCGGTGCGCTGGCGGGCGAGACCGCGCATCCCTACCGGCTGCAATGCGAGCAGTGGAAGCTTTCGCGGCTCCTGCTCGAGGCCCTCGCCAGCGAGCCGAACGCTTCGGTGCGCTTCGGCACGCGCGTCGCGGGCTTTTCCCAGGACGAGGACGGGGTGACGGCGGAGATCGTCGGACCCGCCGGCTGCGAAAGCTTCCGGGCCCGCTTCCTCGTGGGCTGCGACGGCGCGCGCAGCGTAGTGCGGCAGGGGCTCGGCCTGCCCTTCGAGGGGCAGACCTATCCGGAGACGACGCTGCTGGCGACGACGACCTTCCCGTTCGAGAGTCATCTCGAAGGGCTTTCGAACGTCTCGTATTGCTGGAAGCCCGGCGGCAACTTCTCGCTGCTGAAGGTGCCCGGGCGCTGGCGCGTCTCGATCTATCCGCGCGAGGAGCTGAGCGTCGAGGAGCAGCTCGCCCCCGACCATCTCGATGCGAGCCTGCAGGAGATCGTGCCGCGCGCTATGCGCTACGAGGTGATGGAGGCGCGGCCCTACCGCGTGCATCAGCGCATCGTGCCGCGCTACGCCGTGGGGCGGGTGGCGCTGGCCGGCGACGCCGCCCACCTCAACTCGCCGGCCGGCGGGATGGGGCTCAATGGCGGGCTTCACGACGCCTTCGAACTCGCCGCCGCGCTCATCGAGATCGCGCGCGGGGCCGATCGCGGCAGGCTGGACCTCTACGACAGGCGGCGGAGGCCCGTGGCTGCCGAGCAGATCCTCGTGCAGTCGGACCGCAACCGGGCCCGGATGCGCGAGAAGGACCCGGACAAGCGCCGCGAGGCGCTGGCGGAGCTGCAGGCGATCACGCGCGACCCGGCGCGGCTCAAGGCGCACCTGATGCGCTCCTCGATGATCGAGGGGCTGCGCCAGGCGGCCTTGGTCAGCTGAGGCGGCCGGCCGCGGCGCTCACCGGCTCACCGGCTCGCCGACTGGTGCCAGGGGATGAGCAGGCGGCGCAGCGCGCCGATGGCGAAATAGAACAGGAAGCCCAGCAGCGTCATGTGCAGGATGACGGCGAAGAGCGCGTCGGTCTCGTAGGCGTTCATCTTGGCGATCATCAGCGCTCCGAGGCCGGTCGATCCGCCGAGATACTCGCCGACGATGGCCCCGATGATGGCGAGCACGATGCCGACCTCCATGCCGGTGAGGATGTAGGGCAGCGCCGAGGGCAGCTCGAGGCGGCGGAAGATCTGCCAGCGCGAGGCGTTGAGGCTCGTCACCACGTCGCGGTGGCCGGCGTCGATCGACTTCACGCCCAGCACCGTGTTGGTGAGGATGGGAAAGAAGGCGAGCACGGCGGCGACGATCACCTTGGAGGTGATGCCGAAGCCGAACCAGACGACGAAGAGGGGCACCAGCGCCACCTTGGGAATGACCTGCGTCGCGACGATGAAGGGATTGAGCGTGACCTCGAGCCAGCGCAGCCGGCCGATAAGAACGCCAAGTCCGACGCCGATGACCAGCGCCCACGCGAAGCCCAGAAGCGTCGCATAGACGGTCATCCTGACATGGACCCAGGCGCGCGGCGACCACAGCATCTCGACCCAAGCCGTCCAGACCGAGCCGGGCGACGGCAGGATGAAGGGCGAGACCTTGGCCGCCACGACATAGACATGCCACGCGCCGATCAGCGCCGCCACGAGCAGGGGCGTCGTGACCCAGGGCAGCCAGCGCTCACGGGGCCAGGCGACGGGTTCCGCCGGGCCTTGCGTGTCGGCCTGGCGGGCGGCGGCGGACAAGGGGGAGCGCTCCAGCATCACGGTCCTCACGAAATCACGGCCAGCCGGTCGCGCAGGCGCTTGACCAGCGCCTGGAAGGCGGGGAGCCCCTGCGTGTCGGGGCTGCGGGGTCGCGGCAGGTCGACCTCCACGATGGTGTCGATCCTGCCCGGGCGCGGGCTCAGCATCACGATGCGGTCGGCCAGGAACACCGCCTCGCCGATCGAGTGCGTCACCAGCACGATGGTCTTACGCGTCGCGAGCCAGATGCGCTGGAGCTCGAGGTTCATCGCGTCGCGCGTCATGGCGTCGAGGGCGCCGAAGGGCTCGTCCATCAGCAGGATCTCGGGATCGTAGGACAGGGCCCGGGCGATGGCGGCGCGCTGGCGCATGCCGCCCGACAATTCCTTGGGCCAGCGTTTCTCGAAGCCGGCGATGCCGACCAGCTTCGTCAGCTCCGCAGCCTTCGCCATCCGCTCGGCCCGGCCCACGCCCTTGAACTCGAGCGGCAGGGCGATGTTGTCCTCGATGGTGAGCCAGGGAAACAGGTTGGCGTCCTGGAACACCATGCCGAGCTGGCCGAGCGCCTGGTTCTGCCTGGCGCCGCCGCGCCAGAGCGGGGCGCCCTCGATGGTGAGTTCGCCCGCCGTCGGCTCGATCAGGCCGCCGATCATGCGCAGCATCGTGGTCTTGCCGCAGCCGGAGGGGCCGAGCAGCACGAGCAGCTCGCCCTCGGGAATGTCAAGGTCGGTCGGGCTCAGCGCATGCACCGGCGCATCGCGGGTGCCGTACCATTTCTCGAGCGCGCGCATCGCGATGGCGGGCCGGATGGCTCCCGCGCCATGCGCCTCAGGCCCCGCAGACGACATCGGCCACTCCCTTCGGATCGGTTGGCGGCGCTTCGCCGCGCCAGGCGACATGCCCGTCCGGCCGCACCAGCACATAGGGCATCTGATAGAGCGGGCCGAGCCCCGGCGGCAGGGGCTGGAGGCGGGCCGGCGCTCCCCGCGCGGCGAGCGCATCGGCCAGGGGCCGGGCGGGCGCGCCATCGCCCGCATGGAGCAGCACGAAGCCGTGCCCGAACCAGTCGAGCGTGGACTGGCCGCGCGCAGAGCCGTCGGCGCCCATGAAGGCATGCGGGGCGCGCGACCCCGGCCAGGTCGAGGGCACGACCTGCGTGGGATCGTCGGGCGGCTCGGGGCTTGTCTCGGCCACGATGACGGGGCTGTCGACATAGCGGTAGCCCAGATGCGTGCCGGCCGAATTGAACTGACGCGCCATCCAGCGGATCTTGCGCGCCACATCGGCGCGCACGCGCTCGCCGCGCGGGCTGTCCTCCTCGACCTCGGGCGGGGTCTCGTCCATGACCATGTCGATCTTGTCGGAGTTGTTGGCCGAGATCACCGAGTTGCGGACGGCGATGGGCTTGCGCTCCCGCTCGTAGCTTTCGAGCAGCGCCTCGCCGCCCCAGCCCTTCAGCACCGCGTCGAGCTTCCAGCCCAGATCGACCGCGTCGCCGATGCCGGTGTTCATGCCGACCCCGCCGGTCGGCGCGAACCGATGCGCGGCGTCGCCGGCGAGGAAGATGCGGCCCGGCGCGTCCCCGTCGAGGCGGCTGCGCCAGCTTCGCGCCACCGACTGGTGATGGTGCCAGTGCTGCACGCCCTTCAGCGTGAAGGCGAAGGGGCGGCCGACGGCGCGGTGCAGCACCTCGGCCGGGTCGAGCGCGTCGGTGCGCCGCGACGGATCGAGGAAATAGAACTGGTAGGCCCAGCGCCTGCGGCCGTCGATGGCGGTGAACAGGCCGAACGAGTCCGGCGCGAAGATGAAGTAGAGGTTGCCGACCCCGCGATCGTGCACCTTCAGGAACTCGTCGGATTCGAAATGGAAGCTGACGTTGGGCCTCATGCGGCCACGCCCGTTCATGCCGATGCCCAGCGACTTGCGGATGGCCGAGCCGCCGCCGTCGCAGGCGACGAGCCAGCGCGCCCTGACCCGCTCCTCGCGCCCGGTCGCGGCCTCGACGAGGCGGGCCGTGACGCCCTCACCATCCTCCGCGGCATCGAGGAAGCGCCAGCCATGGCGCAGCGCGACGCCGGGCTGGCGCCGGACGAAGTCGATGAGCACCGGCTCCAGCGCCTGCTGGCCGATCTGCGTCTTGTAGTAGGGCGACCAGGAGAGCTCGCGATACTTCGCAACGGCCGCTGGCGGGCGCTCGATGGTCTCGGCGATGGAGGGCGAGGTGATGCGGTGGAGCTCATGCCCGGCGAGGCGGGTCGAAAAGGTGATGAAGTAGTTGATCTCCGGCGGAAGCGCGGCGGCAAAGATGGCGTCGGCGATGCCCCAGCGGCGGTAGAGCTCCATGGAGCGGGCGCCGAGCAGCGTGGCCTTGGGATGCTCCGTCGGCGCAGTGCGCTCCTCGACCAGCATCGCGGACTGGCCGCGCCAGCCGAGCTCGCCGGCGAGGGTCAGCCCCACCGGCCCGCCGCCAACGATCAGCACCGGAACCTCGATCATGAATCCGCACCGTTGCGCCCCAGAGAGGTATGACATTTAATACAACTGATCGAAACGTCGAGTCCCTGGCCGAGCTTCATGGGCGGGGCTTCACGGAGCAGGAGGGGAGAGGCGGCATGACGGTGGAATACGCGCCCAGGGGCCTCATCGGGGTGTTCACGCCCCAGGCCAACACCACGGTGGAGCCGGAGATGGCGATCCTGACGCCGCCGGGCCACGCCTTCGTCAACGCCCGGATGATGAGCGAGCGCGCCACCATTTCCGAGCGGCTTCTCGACTACATGGATCAGTTTCCCGGCGCCCTCGCCCAGTTCGCCAACGCGCCGGTCGACGTGATCGCGCTGGCCTGCACCGGCGCATCCTACCTGCTCGGCACGGAGCGCGAGGATGCGCTGATGGCCGAGATCGCGGCGAGGAGCGGCGTTCCGGCTCTCAACGGGGCGAGCGCCTCGGTGGATGCGCTGCGGATGCTCGGGGCGAAGCGAATCGGGCTCGTCTCGCCCTACAACTCCGCGCTCGACAAGGAGAGCGCCGGCTACTGGACGGCGCGCGGCTTCGAGGTGGCTGCGGAGGCGAGCGCCTATCGCGAGAGTTCGGCCTTCCACCCCATCTACAGCCTCTCCGCTGCGGCCGCCGAGGCGGCGCTGAAGCAGCTCGAGGGAGAGCGGCTCGACGCGGTGCTGATGCTGGGCACCGGAATGCCGACGCTCGAGGCCATCGCGCGCTGGCCGCGCGTGGCGGGGGCGCCGGTGCTCTCCTGCATGCTCTGCATCGCCTGGCGCGCCGTCGCCCATCTCGATCCCGGTCAGCACGATCCGGACGCGCTGCGTGCCTGGATCGCGGGTGCGCATTGGCGGCCGACGCTCGAACGCTTCGGGGCCGACAGGCGCTGAGGCGCTCAATGGAAATCGCGCGATTTGGGCAGGATGCGGGCATCGCGCGGATGCCAGGCCTGACGGCGGGGCTGGAGGCCCGGCCTTGCCGCCTCCGCCGCATGGCCTCCGAGCGTCGCGCCCTCATCGGCCGGAGCGAGGAGCGAGCGGGGCCGGGGCGGCGCCTCGACCTCCGCCTCCCATAGCCGGTCGAGCAGGTCGGAGCGGTCGACGATCCAGCTCGCCATCAGGTGGACCACGCCCTCGGGGCTGCGCTGGACGCGGCCCTCCACCAGCATCAGCCGCGCGCCCATCACGGGCCTGCGCAGCCTCTCGAAGCTGCGGGCCCAGAGCACGCAATTGGCGATGCCCGTCTCGTCCTCGATGGTGATGAAGATGGCGTTGCCCTTGCCGGGCCGCTGGCGCACCAGCACCAGCCCCGCCGTGCGGGTGAAGCGGCCATCGGCGCGCAGGGCCGTCTCGGCGCAGCTCGACACGCGCTCGCCGGCGAGGAAGGGGCGCAACAGCGCCATGGGATGCGCCTTCAGCGACAGGCGCAGCGTCTGGTAGTCGGTGGCGACATGCTCGCCGAGGCTCATCTCCGGCAAAAGCGCATCGGGCTCGGCGCCGAGCTCGCGCACGCCGGCGGCGGCGAAGAGCGGCAGCGGATCGTCTTCGGGCAGGCGGCGGACCTCCCAGAGCGCGGCGCGCCGGTCGAGCCCGATCGAGCGGAAGGCGTCGACGTCGGCGAGGGCGCGCATCGCCCGGCTGCCGAGATCAGCCCGCGCCGCCAGCTCCTCGGCCGAGGCATAGCCGTCCCGCCGGGCATGGACCAGCCGCAGCGCCTCGGCCTCATGGATGCCCTCCGCCTGGCGGAAGCCGAGCCTCAGCGCGTGGGAAAATCCCCCCTGCCCCGGCTCGGCAGGCTCGAGCGTATTGTCCCAATGGCTGGCGTTGACGTCGACGGGGCGCACCTCGACCCCGTGCTCCGCCGCATCGCGCACGATCTGGGCGGGGGCGTAAAAGCCCATGGGCTGGGCGTTGAGCAGAGCGGCGGCGAAGATGTGGGGATGATGGCATTTCAGCCAGGACGAGATGTAGACCAGCTTGGCGAAGGAGGCGGCGTGGCTTTCCGGAAAGCCATAGGAGCCGAAGCCCTTGATCTGCTCGAAGCAGTTCTGGGCGAAGCCGCGGTCATAGCCGCGCTCCACCATGCGCTCGACCATGAGGCTCTCGAAGCGGTGCATGGTGCCGACATTGCGGAAGGTGGCCATGGCGCGGCGGAGCTGGTTGGCTTCCACATCGGAGAAGCGCGCAGCCACCATGGCGAGCTGCATGGCCTGCTCCTGGAAGAGCGGCACGCCCATGGTCTTGCCGAGCACGGAGCGCAGCTCGTTGGGATCATGCGGCGGGGCGGGCGAGGGAAAGCTGACATCCTCCAGCCCGGCCCGGCGCCTGAGATAGGGATGGACCATGTTGCCCTGGATCGGGCCCGGCCTGACGATCGCCACCTGGATGACGAGATCGTAGAAGGTCTTGGGCTTCAGACGCGGCAGCATGTTGATCTGCGCGCGGCTCTCCACCTGGAAGACGCCGATGGAATCGCCCCGGCGCAGCATCGCGTAGGTTTCGGGGTCCTCGGTCGGCACGTCGGCGAGACCGAACTCGATGCCCTCGTGGTCCTTCAGGAGCTCGAAGGCCTTGCGGATGCAGGTCAGCATGCCGAGGGCGAGGATGTCGACCTTCATCAGCCCAAGCGCGTCGATGTCGTCCTTGTCCCATTCGATGAAGGTGCGGTCCGCCATCGCCGCATTGCCGATGGGCACCAGTTCGTCGAGCCGGTGGCGCGCCAGCACGAAGCCGCCGACATGCTGCGACAGATGGCGCGGGAAGCCCAGCAGCCTGAGGGAGAAGCCGACCACGCGGGCGATCTCGGGATTGTCGGGGTCGAGCCCGGCCTGCTTCACCTGCGCGCGGGTGATGTCGCTGCCCCAGCTGCCCCATTGCGTGCCGGAGAGCGCGGCCGTGATGTCCTCGG
>JAIXZF010000148.1 GCA_027489835.1 Hyphomicrobiales bacterium | reverse complement strand
CGCTCGAGCAGGGCGCCAAGGCGATCATCGGCTGCGATGTGTGGGAGCACGCCTACTATCTCAAGCACCAGAACCGCCGCGCGAACTATGTCCGCGACTGGTGGAGCACGGTGAACTGGGAGGTTGCGGCGGAGAACTTCAAGAAGGCCAACGCCTGACGCCATGCCGGCGTCGAGGTTTATGCGCGATGCCCCGCATAGGCGGGGCATCGTTGTTTTCAGGGCTGGTTGTCCTGCAGCCAGGCGAGCACATCGCCAGCATTGCGATCCGGCGGAAACACGGGATAGAAAACGCGGACGATGCGGCTCTCCCGGACGATCATGGTCATCCGCTTGAGCAGGACCTGGCCGGCGACAATCATCGTCGGCAGGTTGAGAGCCTTCGCCAACTCGAGCTTCGCATCTGACAGGACCGGGAACGGGAGGTGGAGCCGCTCCACCATCTCAGCCTGATAGGCGGTGTCCTGCGTGCTCAGCCCATAGACGGACGTCGCCCCGGCGGCCGTCAGTTCCTGATGCAGGTCGCGGAATGCGCAGCTCTGGGGCGTGCATCCCCTCGCGCCGGGAATCATGTCCCAATCATCCGTCAGGCCGATCTGCGCGGGCGTGCCCGTGCGCGGGTAGGCAAAGATCACGGCGCAGCCCCGCAGCCGCGAGAGATCGACACGGGAGCCGTCGGTCGCCTCCAGCATGACGGGCGGCAGGACCATGCCTGTCAGATGACGGGCGCCGCCATCATCGTCGGGCGCAGGGATCGCGCTCCAGTCGACGGACGAAAGATTCCCGCTCATCAGCCCTTCGCCCTCATGATCCGGCCCTTCTCCCGTTCCCAGTCGCGCTTCTTTTCCGTCTCGCGCTTGTCGTGCAGCTTCTTGCCCTTGCCGAGGCCGAGCTCGACCTTGGCGCGGCCCTTGTCGTTGAAATAGACCTTTAGCGGGATGAGGGTCATGCCCTCGCGCTGGATGGCTCCCATCAGCTTGTTGACCTGCTTCTTGTGGAGCAGGAGCTTGCGGTCGCGCTTGGGCAGATGGTTGAAGCGGTTGGCTTCAAGATATTCCGGGATGTACGCGTTGAACAGGAAGAGCTCGGTGCCCTTCGGCCCCGCGAAGCTCTCGCCGATCGTGGCCTTGCCGCCGCGCAGCGACTTGATCTCGGTGCCCGTCAGCACGATGCCGGCCTCGAGCGTGTCCACGATCTCGTAGTTGAAGCGCGCCTTGCGGTTGTCCGCCGCGATCCGGTAGCGCTCCGTCGGGGCGTTCATGAACCGATGTCTCCGTAACGCCTGACCAGCTCGGCGACATCGGCCGCCGCAGCCGACGGCTCGCGCGCCAGGCCCTCGACCACGCCCGCACGGTCGGCGGCGGGCCGGTTCTGCGAGAGCTTGAACTTGCCGGACAACGTGCGGATCTCGATTTCGATCCCGACGATGCCGCGCGCCAGCGCCTCGACGTAACCGGCCGGCGCGTCGGTCACCGCCCAGGGGTGCTCGCGTCCCTGCTCATGCACATCGCTCAGGGTCGCGACATGGTTCACGAGCCAGGCGCCGTCGTGCACGACGCGCGCGACGCCGCGGGCCTGCACCACGACGTAGTTCCAAGTCGGCACGACCTTGCCATGCTCCTTCTTGGATGCATACCAGGATGGCGTCACGTAGGCCTCGCGCCCCTGGAAGATCACCAGCGTTTCGGCGCCGGTCTCCAACTCGCGCCACTGGCCGTTGGGGCGCGCCAGATGCGCGCGCAGGACGCCGCGCTCGCCTTCTTCAGCATGCAGGATGAACGGCACGGGGTTGGCGAGGAGGCCGCCCGGTCCCGCCGTCACGAGGTGCGCAAGAGGGTTAGCGCGGATCACGTCGTGCAGCGCCGCCTCGTCCTCGAGCTTGAAGTGCGAAGGTTCGTACATCGGGCGCGTCAGCCGTTGATGAGGCCGGCATGGACCATGGCGGCCTTCAGCGCGGCGCGGTTGGCCTCGTTCTGGAAGGGCAGCAGCGGCAGCCGCACCTCCTCGTTGCCGCGGCCCAGGATCGAGAGGCCGAGCTTGGCGCCGGCGAGGCCCGGCTCGCGGAACACCGCGTCATGCAGCGGCACCAGCCGGTCCTGCAGGGTGAGCGCGGCTGCATAGTCGCCGCGCAGCGATGCCTCCTGCATGTCGGCGCACAGCCGTGGCGCGACGTTCGATACGACCGAGATGCAGCCGACGCCGCCTGCCGCATTGAAGGCAAGCGCCGTCATATCCTCGCCCGAAAGCTGGATGAAGTCCGGGCCCATGGCGTGGCGCTGCTGCGAGACGCGGGCCAGATTGCCGGTCGCGTCCTTCACGCCCGCGATGTTCTTCAGCTCATAAAGCCGCGCCATCGTCTCGACGCTCATGTCGACGACCGAGCGCGGGGGGATGTTGTAGATGATGATGGGAATGCCGATCGCGTCGTTCACGGCCTTGAAATGCCGGTAAAGACCTTCCTGCGTCGGCCGATTGTAATAGGGCGTCACGACCAGCACGGCATCCGCCCCGGCCTTCTCCGCATGGACGGCCAGTTCGATGGCTTCGGCGGTGTTGTTGGAGCCCGCGCCGGCGATCACGGGCACGCGGCCGGCCGCCTCGGCGACGCAGATCTCGACAACGCACTTATGCTCGGCATGCGACAGCGTCGGGCTTTCGCCCGTGGTGCCCACCGGCACGAGCGCGGTGGTGCCGTTCTCGATCTGCCACGAGACATGGGCGCGGAAGGCCTGCTCGTCGAGCTTGCCGCCCTTGAAGGGCGTCACCAGCGCGGTCATCGAGCCACGGAGCGGGCGGTGGGTGGTCATCAGGCAAGTCCCCAGTTCGGCGGCCGGGCCGGGCCGTGCAGTCCGGCCCGATGGCAAGGCCGCTCTCATAGCCGTTTCCGGCCAAGGGGGAAAGCATGGCCCATGGCGCGCCGCCTTAAGTTTTCGTCAACCTAACGGGCACAGTCTCTGGGCATGCGCAAACATGACGCCAGCCATGCGGGTCGCCTCCGCCGACGCTTGAGGCCGATCGCGGCCGGAGCGTTGGTGCTCGCCGGCCTCGGCGCGGGGCTCGCCCTCGCCGCGGACGAGCTTGACTGGTTCGCGACCCCCGCCGCGCCGGATGTCGCCTCGTTGCTGCCGCCCCCGCCCGAGGCCGCTGGCGTCGATCTCGGCGCGACGGGATCGGTGCTCGCCAGCCGCCTCGCAGCGCCGCAGCAGAAGACGCTCTCGCCGGACGATCTGTCCCGCCTCGCCGCCGCAGCCGGGCATTACGCTGCCGGCCGCGTGGCGGAAGGCGACGCCAGCCTGTCCGAAATCAATAATGCGGTCGCACGCGAGGCCGCCGAATGGCTGGCGCTGCGCAGCGGCTCGCCAGCCCTTTCCTTCGCACGGCTGGAACGGGCGCTCGACGAGAACCCGCACTGGAGCGCCCTTCCCGCCATCCAGAAGCGCGCCGAGGAGGCCATGCTCGCGCAGCGCGCCGCGCCGCTGCGGGTGCTTTCCTTCTTCGCCAGGCGCGAGCCGGTGAGCCCCGCCGGCCGGGCCGCACGGGTGCTGGCCATGGTCAGGACGGGCCCGGCCGAAGCCGCCCTGCCGCTGGCCCGGGCGCTCTGGCGCGACGATCATCTCGGCCGCGAGCTCGAGGAGATGATCCTCGAAGCGTTCGCCGGACGGCTGACGCAGCGCGACCACCGCGACCGCATGGAGATGTATCTGTTCAAGGAGATGGCCGAGCCGGCGTTGCGCAACGCGGCACGGGCCGGCCCCGAACACGTGAAGCTGGCGCAGGCGCGGATCGCCGTGGCGCGCAAGGCCGGCAACGCGGCTGCCGCGCTCGCTGCCGTGCCCGCCGGGCTCCGCCAGGACAGCTCCTTCATCTTCGCGCAGGCCCAGCACCACCGCAGGCGCAAGGAAGCCGAGATTTCGGCGAAGCTCATCGCCAGCCTGCCGCGCGACGCGGGCGTGCTGATCGACGGCGACGAGTGGTGGGTGGAGCGCAGGCTGATCGCCCGGCAACTGCTCGACAAGGGGCTGAACGCCGAAGCCTACGCGGTCGCGGCCGGCCATGCGGCAGAGAAGCCGAGCTCGATCATCGAAGCCGAATGGCACGCCGGCTGGATCGCGCTGCGCTTCCTCAAGGACCCGTCGCTCGCCCAGCGCCATTTCACCGCCGCAGCGCGGCATGCAGAGACGCCGATCTCGAGGGCGCGGGTGGCCTACTGGAGCGCGCGCGCCGCCGAGGCGGCGGGCGATACGGTGGGCGCGAGCGTCCACGACGAGGCCGCTGCCGGCCAGCCCATCGCCTATTACGGCCAGCTCGCCCGCGCGCGGCTCGGATGGCCCGACCTTCCGCTCCGCGCGCTTGCGGCGAACGAAGCCCGCCGCTCCGCGCAACCGGCCATCGGCGTCATCGAGGCGCTGGAAGCCGCGGGCCTGCACGAGCAGGCGCGGCCGCTTGCGCTGGAACTCGCGCGCACGCTGGACGAGCCGTCCGACCTTGCGCAGCTTGCCGCGATCGCGGCGCGCGTGGGCGACGCCAAGCTTCTGGTCAATCTCGGCAAGGCGGCAGTCCAGCGCGGCATGCCGCTCGACCTCGCCGCTTTCCCGGTGCATGGGGTACCGGCCTTCGAGGCGGCGGGCGAGCCGGTGGAGCGCGCGATGGTCCACGCCATCGCCCGCCAGGAGAGCGCCTTCGACGCCAGGGCGGTTTCGGGCGCCGGAGCCCGTGGGCTGATGCAGATGATGCTGCCCACCGCGCGGGAGACGGCGCGGCGCGTCAACCTGCCTTTCGACGCGGCGAAGCTGACCGCCGACGCCGCCTACAATGCGCGGCTCGGCGCGGCGCATCTCGGCGATCTCCTGCGCGACTGGCGCGGCTCCTACATCCTGACCTTCGCGGCCTACAATGCCGGTTCCGGCAATGTGCGCGACTGGATCGAGGCCTATGGCGACCCGAGGCAGCCGGGGGTTGACCCTGTGGACTGGGTCGAGCGCATTCCGTTCACCGAGACGCGCAACTACGTGCAGCGCGTGATGGAGAACCTGCAGGTCTACCGCGCCCGGCTTGGGGAACACCGGACGCTGCTGATCGGGCTCGATCTCAGGCGCGGCAGCCGCGGGGCGCGCTTCGCAGGCGAAAGCGAGCAAGCCGTCGTCGCCAGCGGCCAATGACCGCGCCGGGGCCTTGCGGGGATGGCGACGGGCGGGCACACAGGAAGCCCGCTTCCTGACCCATCGATCCCACGGACGAGCCTTCCATGACGCAATCCGCCGGCTACCGCAGCCTCTTCATCAGCGCGCGCGATGGTCTGCGGCTGCATGTGCGCGATTATGGGGAGGCCGGCGGCGGCGTTCCGGCGATCTGCCTGCCGGGGCTGGCGCGCACCTCCGCGGATTTCGACGAGGTGGCGCTGGCCCTCGCGACAGACCCGAAGCGGCCTCGGCGGGTGCTCGCGCTCGATTATCGCGGGCGCGGCCGTTCCGAGTTTGACCGGAGCTGGGCGAACTACGAGATCAAGACCGAGCTCGACGATCTGCTGCAGGTGATGGCCGCCACGGGCGTGGACGAGGCGACGTTCATCGGCACCTCGCGCGGCGGGCTGATCACCATGGCGCTCGCGCCCATCCGTCCGGCGGCGATCAGGGGCGTGGTGCTCAACGACATCGGCCCGGTGCTGGACGCGCAGGGTCTGATCCGCATCCGGGGCTACATCGGCAAGATGCCGGCGCCACGGAACTGGGACGAGGCGTCCGCGATCCTCCAGCAGTATTTCGGCGCGCAATTCCCGATCCTCGACCGTGCGGAGTGGGACGGCTTCGCCCGGCGCACTTGGAAGGAGCAGGATGGGCGGCTCGTGGCAGATTACGACACGGCGCTGATGAACACGCTGGCGACGCTCGATCTCGAGGCGCCGCCGCCGGTGCTCTGGCCGTTCTTCGACGGGCTGAAGCACGCGCCCATGCTCGTGCTGCGCGGCGCGAATTCGGACCTGCTCTCAGACGATACGCTCAGGGCCATGGCGGCGCGGCATCCGGCCTG
>JAIXZF010000387.1 GCA_027489835.1 Hyphomicrobiales bacterium | reverse complement strand
GAATGGCGCGCCCGAAAGGATTCGAACCTCTGACCCTCAGATTCGTAGTCTGATGCTCTATCCAGCTGAGCTACGGGCGCGTTCCCGGTGCGGACTGAGCCGCTGCGGTGGAGCGTCTCTAGCCGCTCGCCCGCGCCATTGCAACCACCTTTTCGCCCGTGGGCCGCGCCGCCGCGCAGGCGGGCGCATGCGGGCAAGGCGGCGTCCAGCGTTGCGGTACGGGTCAGGATGGGCGAGCATCGCCGGGGCGGCCCGCGGGGCCGCATCTGGAAACAAAGACGATCCGATCATGCTGCTGGGCTGCATCGCCGACGATTTCACCGGCGCGAGCGATCTCGCCAACACCCTCGCCAAGGCGGGCATGGACACCGTGCAGTTCGTCGGCGCGCCCGCCTCGCTGGCCACCACGCCGTGCCAGGCCGCCGTGGTTTCGCTGAAGACGCGGTCGATCCCGGCCGGCGAGGCCGTGCGGCAGTCGCTCGACGCACTCGAGGCCCTGCGCCGCGCGGGAGCCCGGCAGATCCTGTTCAAATACTGCTCGACCTTCGACTCGACGCCCGAGGGCAACATCGGGCCGGTGGCGGATGCGCTGCTCGAGGCCCTCGGCGCCGAAGTTGCGATCGTCTGCCCGGCCTTCCCCGCCGCCGGGCGCAACCTGTACCGTGGGCACCTGTTCGTCGGCGACGCTCTGCTGAACGAGAGCGGTCTCGAGAACCATCCGCTGAACCCCATGACCGACGCCAACCTCGTGCGCTGGCTGCGGCGCCAGACACGGCACCAGGTCGGCCTTGTCGTGCAGCCGGTGGTGGCTGAGGGGCCGGCGGCGATCCGCGCGGCGCTCGATGCGGCTGCTGCGCGGGGCGAGCGGCTCATGGTCTGCGACGCCATCGCCGAAGCCGACCTTGTCGCTCTCGGCCATGCGGCTGCCGGCATGAAGCTGGTCACGGGCGGCTCGGGCATCGCGATGGGCCTGCCCGCGAACTTCGGCATCGCGCCCGGAGGAGAGCCGGCGCGCCTCCCGTTTCCGCCCGGCCGCGCGGTGGCGCTGGCGGGCAGTTGCTCCAACGCCACGCGCGCGCAGATCGCAGGGCACGAGCAGGCAGGCGAACCGGTGCTGCGCCTCGATGTGCCCGCCGTGCTGGGGGCGCGCATCGGCCCCGCCGATGTGCTGCGCTGGATCGAGGGCCAGTCCCGCGCGCGCCTGCCGCTGGTCGCGTCGAGCGACGAGCCCGCCGCCGTGCGCGCGCTGCAGGCCAGCTTCGGCCAGGGCGAGGCCGCCCATGCGATCGAGTCGTTCTTCGGCGAGCTCGCGGCCTCGCTCGCAGCGTCCGGCGTGCGCCGCCTGATCATCGCGGGCGGCGAGACGTCCTCGGCCGTGGTGGCCGCGCTCGGCGTCGACGCCATGCGCATCGGCCCGGAAATCGACCCGGGCGTTCCGCTGCTGCTGGCGGATGGTCCAGCTCCTCTCGCGCTGGCGCTCAAATCCGGCAATTTTGGCGCGCCGGATTTCTTCCTCAAGGCTCTCGCCCTCATCGACGCCGGGACGGGGGCCTGAGACATGCCGCGCTATTCCGCCAACCTCTCCATCCTTTTCACCGAGCTGCCTTTCGCGGATCGCTTCGCCGCGGCGAGAGCGGCCGGGTTCGACGCCGTCGAATGCTGGTTTCCCTATGAGCGCTCGGTCGCGGACCTCCGCGCCATCCTCGATGGCGAAGGGCTGACGCTGGTCGGGATCAACACGGCGCCCGGCGATCTCGCCGCCGGCGAATGGGGCGTCACCGCGCTGCCCGGCCGGGAAGCGGAGTTCGACCGGCAGTTCGCTGAGGCGCTGGATTACGCGAAGGGGCTCGGCGCGGGCGGCATCCATGTGATGGCGGCGATGGTGGGCGGCATGGACGGAGCGGCCTGCGAGGCGGCGTATCTGGCCAACCTCGAACGGGCGCTGAGGCGCGCCGAGGGCTCGGGCGTGAACCTGCTCATCGAGCCCCTGAACGCCAAGGACCGGCCCGGCTATTTCCTCTCCCGCTCGGATCAGGCCATCGCGATCATCGAGCGGCTGGGCCATCCCGGCCTCAAGCTGATGTTCGACGTCTACCATGTGCAGGTCATGGAGGGCGACATAATCCGCCGCCTGCGCGCTCACAGGCCCCATATCGGCCACATCCAGATCGCCGCCGTGCCAAGCCGAAACGAGCCCGACGAGGGTGAGTTGGACTACGCGACGATCCTGAAGGAGATTGACGCGCTCGGCTGGGAGGGCTGGGTCGGCTGCGAATACAAGCCGCGCGCCGGCACGGTCGAGGGGCTGGGCTGGATCGAATCGCTCCGCTGAGCGCCGTCAGGCGCCGGTCATAGCCTTGCGGAAGACAACCTTGTCCTCGCCGGCCTTGTAGAAGCCGCGAATGCGCGCCTCCTCGACGTAACCCAGGCGCTCGTAGAAGCGGCGGGTCCGCTCGAATTCCGGCAGGCCGGAGGTTTCGACGAGCAGGATGCGTTCCCCGGCGGCGCGAAGCCGCTGCTCGACCTGCCTGACCAGCGCCGCGCCATAGCCTTGGCCCTGCCGCCCGGCCTCGACGGCGATCAGGAGCAGGTTCCACGTGCCTTCGGTCATGCGCTCGGGCGCGCAATAGGCGAGCCCGAAAGCCGCGTCCTGCGCGATGACCAGCCAGAACTCGGACGCGTCCCCCTTGAGGAACGGCTCCGCCATGTCGTCCAGCATCTCTTCCGGGAACAGGCCGGTGGAGGCGATCACCTCGCGCGCGGCCGGCAGGTCCGCCCGGGCCATGGGCCTGACGATCATGGGAAGGTCTCCTGACAACTGCGGACCCGACCCTGCTTCGCGCCGGACGGGCCTTTCATTACAGGCCGATCTCAGCGCCGGTTCGCGCCATTGATGTCGCCGATGATCTCGGCCGCCATCGGCACGTAGTCGTCGCCCCGTCCCGCGCCGACCGCCAGCGCGTAGGTGTTCTTCACCGCCGATCCCATCGGGTTCGCCACCGCGAGCGAGTCGGCCATGCTGGCAAGATAACGCATGTCCTTGTGCGCGTTGCGCAGCGTGAACTTGTGGGCGTTGCGGTCGCCTTCCAGCGTGTAGCGGATGAAGGTCTGGTAGAAGCCGCAATCCATGCGGCCGCCGCGGATGACGCTGTCGAACATCGCCGGCGTGATCCCGGCCTTCGCCCCCAGCGTCAGCGCCTCGGCGTAGAGCGCGGCATAGCCCATGGCGAGGAAGTTGTTGAGCAGCTTCATCTTGTGGCCCGAGCCCACCGGCCCGAGATGCACGATCTTGCCCGCCCAGGTCTCGCAGACAGGACGGATCGTCGCGAAGACGGCGTCGTCGGCGCCGACCATGGTGTCGAGCGTGCCCTCCCAGGCTTCCTTTGGCGTGCGCGAGAGCGGCGCGTCGCAGAAGCTGACGCCCAGCGGCGCGAGTTCGGCCGCGAGCTCCAGCGTCGAGACGGGATTGGAGGTGGAGCAATCGACCACGATGAGCCCGTCTCGCGCGCCCGCCTTGATGCCGTCCGGGCCCCGCACGATCGCCTCGACCACGGCCGAATCGGTCACGCACAGGAAGATGATGTCGCAGCCGCGGGCAAGCTCGGCCGGCGTCCGCGCCTCCCCCGCCCCGCGCCCGATCAGGTCGTCGACCGGCTGTCGGTTGCGGTTGCCGACGACGGCGAGCGGATAGCCCTTCTCGACGATGTTCTTCGCCATGCCGTGGCCCATGAGGCCGACGCCGATGAAGCCGATGCGGGGTTTGGTCATGTTCGCGCGCCCTTGCTTGTTCTCATGCCTTCAACCTGAACCACGGTGCCCCCGCGACGAGCGCGGGCGCAGCGAGATCAAGCGTCTCGTGTCCCGTTCAGCGCGCGGTAGGCGCGGATGACCTGGCTGTCGTCGGCCTTGCCGTGGCCGGAGCCGGACGCGGCGAGGAACATCTGGTGGGCGGCCGCCGCCAGCGGCAGCGCCGTGTGGGCCGCGCGCCCGGCATCCATCACGATCGACAGATCCTTGACGAAGATGTCGACTGCGCTGGTCACCTCGGGCTCGGCCTCGAGCATGCGCGGGCCGCGGTTGGACAGCATCCACGATCCTGCGGCTGACTGGGTGAGGATGTCGAGCATCAGCGCGGTGTCGACGCCCGCCTTCTCGGCCAGCGCGAAGGCCTCGGCCGCGACGGCGATGTGGACGCCGCACAGGAGCTGGTTCACCGTCTTGACGGTGGCCCCCTGCCCCGCCTCCTCCCCGACATGGAACAGCCGCGAGCCCATCGCGGCCAGCACCGGCTGCACGGCCTCGAACAGGGCCCTGGGCGCCGCCGCCATGATCGTGAGCGATCCGGCCTCGGCCCCGACCACGCCGCCGGAAACGGGAGCGTCGACGAAGCGGCGGCCCGCGGCCTCGACCCGGCGCGCGATGGCGGCGACACGCGCCGGCGGGCAGGTCGCCATCAGGATGACGGACGCGTCGGGCTTCAGCGCGGCCAGCGCCCCGCCTTCGAACAGCGCGGCCTCCGCCTGCTCGGCGTTGACCACCATCAGCACGGCCATGTCGGCGCCCCGCGCCGCTTCGGCGGCCGATCGGGCGGCGTGGCCGCCCTTGCTTTCCAGATAGGCCAGCGCCTCGGGGTTGAGGTCGAAGCCCGTCACCCGATGCTGCGCCTCGACGAGGCGGCGGGCCATGGGCCGCCCCATGGCGCCGAGGCCGATGAAGGCGATGGTGGTCATGGGGAGCGCTCCATCGTCACTCCGGGGCGGCGGAGCCGGGCCCGGCACCCCTGAACGCGGCAGAACAGGGGCTTGCGGCAACCGTGCTGGCAATCCGCTTCGCATTCCGTCGACGGGTTCCGGGCTCGCGCCTGACGGCGCGCCCCGGACTGACGGAGCGCCACGACCTCACTCCTTCACCGCTCCCGTCATCGCCGACACGTAGTGCTCGACGAAGAAGGCGTAGAGGATCACCAGCGGCAACGAACCGATCAGCGCCCCCGCCATCAGCGAACCCCAGCGGAAGATGTCGCCGTCGACGAAGTTCGAGATGATCGCCACCGGCACCGTCTTGTTGTGGTCCGACGAGATGAAGGTCAGCGCGTAGATGAACTCGTTCCAGCACAGCGTGAAGGCGAAGATGAAGGCCGATATCAGGCCCGGCACCGCGAGCGGCAGCACGATCCGCACCAGGATCTGCCAGCGGCTCGCGCCGTCGATCAGCGCGCATTCCTCGAGCTCGTAGGGAATCGTCTTGAAGTAGCCCATCAGCAGCCAGGTGCAGAACGGGATCAGGATCGTCGGGTAGGTCAGGATCAGCGCAAACGGCGTGTCGAACAGCCCATAGGTGTGGATGACCGCCGAGAGCGGGATGAACAGGATCGACGGCGGCACAAGATAGGCGAGGAAGATCAGCCCGCCCACGGTCGCCGCGCCCTTGTAGCGGATGCGCGTAATCGCGTAGGCCGCCAGAACGCTGGCGAAGATCGACAGGAATGTCGCCACCGTCGCGACGATCATCGTGTTGAACAGCCAGCGCGGATAGGCCGAGCCGAACAGCAGCTTCTCGATGTGCTGGAGCGTGGGCGACACCACCCAGAGCGGGTTGGACGAGTCGAGATCGAGCAACTGCGCGTCCGGCTTCACCGAGGTGATGACCATCCAGTAGAACGGGAAGAGCAGCACCACGAGGATGATGAACAGCGGCAGGTACACCGTCACGACCTTGCGCGGCAGCGTCTCGAGATAGCTCATGCCCTCCCGGTTGTCGGTGAGCGGCGCCTGGGCGGCTTTCAGGGCTGCGTCAGTCATTGGCCTCTCCCTGCTGCCACTTGCGGCGCTGCAGCCCGAACCAGCTGACCATGATCGCGGCCAGGAGGAACGGCACCATGGCGGTGGCGATGGCGGCGCCCTCGCCCAGCCGTCCGCCGAGGATGCCGCGCTGGTAGGACAGCGTGGCCATGAGGTGCGTCGCGTTGACCGGACCGCCGCGCGTCATCGCCCAGATCAGCTGGAAATCAGTGAAGGTGAACAGCACCGAGAAGGTCATCACAACGGCGATGATCGGCGTCAGCAGCGGATAGGTGATGTAGCGGAAGCGCTGCCAGTTGCTCGCGCCATCCAGCGTGGCGGCCTCGTAGAGCGAGGGCGACACGGTCTGCAGCCCGGCCAGCAGCGTGATCGCGATGAAGGGGATGCCGCGCCAGATGTTGGCGAAGATCACGCTGCATTGCGCGAGGAAGGGGTCACCCAGCCAGTTGATGAGATATCCGGGCTCGATCAGCCCCGATTTCCGCAGCAGCCAGGTGATGATCGAGAACTGCGTGTCGAAGATCCACCAGAACGCCACCGCCGACAGCACGGTCGGCACGATGAACGGGATCAGCACGATGGCGCGGATGATCGCCTTGAACGGCATGTTGTTGTTGAGCAGGATGGCCAGGTAGAGGCCGATCGCGAATTTGAAGATCGAGGCGACGAAGGTGTACGTCAGCGTGAACGCGGTGGCGCGCAGGAAGTCGCGGTCGTCGAGCAGGTAGACGTAGTTCTCGATGCCGATGAACGTGCCGCCGCGGCCGATCCGCATGTCGGTCATGCTCATCCAGATGCCGAGGCCCAGCGGATAGGCGAGGAACAGCAGAAGGAAGGCCATGGCCGGGACCATGAACCACAGGCCCAGCCAGTTGCGGTTGACCCTGAGCCGATCCCAGCGGGAGGGCTCCGATCTCGCCATGCGGGCCGGCGTCGCGGCAAGCGAATCCATGGCCATGCCATGACCCTCCTTGAGCCGTTGAAATGGACAGTCCGACGGCCAGGGGCGCCTCTGGGCGGCGTCCCTGGCCGCTTCGGTCAGCGATAGATGCGCTGAAGCTGGCGCTCGGCCAGCTGCATGGCGCCGGCCGCGGTCTCGCGCCCGGTGCAGAAATTAGCGAACATGTCGACCACGATGAAGTCGGCCATCGCCGTGGCTGCCTTCTCGTCGAGCTTGCCGCGGTGGCCAGCCACCAGGCTGCGCTTGGAGGCGTCGCGGAACACGCGGTTCTTCGGGTCCTTGGTCCAGACCGGGTTGTTGTCGAACGCGTTCAGCGTGTGCGTGAGGTAGCCGGCGGCCGCCTCCAGCCACGGGTTGAACTGCTCGGCCTCGAGCATGAAGGCCGTGAACGCCTTGCAGGCATTCGGGAACTTCGTGTAGCCCATCGTGACCATCGGGAAGCAGAGCTGGATCTCGGTCGGCTTGCCGGCCGGCCCGATCGGCCAGTAGGCATGGTCCATGTCCGCCGCGATCTCTTTCTGCTTGGCGTCGGCCGAGGCGTTCGCGGCCGCGTAGATCGAGATGCCGTTGGCGGTGAGCGAAAGCTCGCCCGAGAGGAAGAGGCGGTTGTTCGACGCGTCGTTCCACGCCGCCGTGCCCTGGATGAAGGTGTCGTAGAGCGCCTTGGCGTAGTTCAGCGCCGCCTCGGTCTCTGCGGACCGGATGATCACCTTGGAGTTCTCGTCGACCTGGGCCGCATTGTGCGACCACAAGAGCCAGTAGGCGTAGGCGTTGCCATCGCCCGAGGCGCGGCCGAGCGGGAAGCCGGCCGGGGTGTTCTTGGCCTTCAGCGCCTTGCACAGCTCGAGGAAGCCAGCGTTGGTCTGCGGGACCTCATTGAAGCCGGCAGCCTTGATCTGCGAGATGCGGTAATTGATGTAACCACCGTTGATCGCAGCAGGAATCGCGATCCACTTGTCGCCGAGCTTGCCATAGGCCTCGGCGACCGGAACCCAGCCGCCATACTTCTTGCCGAGATAGTCGGCGACGTCCGAGACGTCGAGGCAGCGCTGCGGAAACAGGTGCGGCGTCGAATACAGCGCCCAGAACATGTCCGGGCCGGTGCCGGTGTTGGCCGCGACCGAAGCCTTCGGCTGCATGTCGTCGAAGGATTCGCTGGTGACGTTGATGCGCACGCCGGTGGCGGCCGAGAAGGCGGCCACGATGCGGTTGAACGCCTCGTCCTCGGCCACCACGAAGCGGCGCCAGCGCATCAGGTTCAGCGTGGCTCCAGCTTCCGGTCGGAACGGCGACGCCTGCGCCCAGGCCTTGGCGAATTCGGTGAAGCCCGAGCCGGCGAGCGCGCCGGCGCCGAGAAGCCCTGCGCCGCCCTTCAGCGCGGAACGACGAGTGAGTTTGGTCATGTCTGGTTATCCTCCCGTTGGATTTTTGATGTCGACGGCCTTTCCGGCCGCTCTTGCAAAGGTTTGGCGGCGCGGGGCCGCGGCTCAGGCCGCCAGGCGCTTGCCGCTGTCGGCGTCGAACAGATGCGTGTTCTTCTCGTCCGGCGCGATGCGGATGATCTCGCCGGGCTTGGCCTGGATGCGCTCGCGGAACACGCAGGTGAGCGTGTGGCCCGCGATGTCGGCCACCACCTGGGTTTCCGAGCCCATGGGCTCGACCACGTGCACCCTCGCCTCGAGCCCCGCGCCGTCGAGCTTGATGTGCTCCGGCCTCAGCCCGTAGACGGCCGGACGGCCGCCGGAGGCGACCGGAGCCCCGACGATCGGCAGCGAGAACCCGGCATCGGCCTTGAAGCCCGCCCCGTCGATCCGCCCGGACACGAAATTCATCGCGGGCGAGCCGATGAAGCCCGCCACGAACTGGTTGGCGGGCCGGTCATAAAGGTCGAGCGGGGCGCCGATCTGCTCGACGATGCCGTCATGCATCACCACGATCTTGTCGGCCATGGTCATGGCCTCGATCTGGTCGTGCGTGACGTAGACGGTCGTCGTCTTGAGCCGCTGGTGGAGTTCCTTGATCTCGGTGCGCATCTGGACGCGGAGCTTGGCGTCGAGGTTCGAGAGCGGCTCGTCGAACAGGAAGACCTGCGGGTCCCGGACGATGGCGCGGCCCATGGCGACGCGCTGGCGCTGCCCGCCCGAGAGCTGGCGCGGGTAGCGGTCGAGCAGCGGGGCCAGCGAGAGGATCTTCGCTGCCTTGTCGACGCGGGCCTTGATTTCGTCCTTCGGCGCGCCGCGCAGCTTCATGGAGAAGGCCATGTTGTCGGCCACGGTCATGTGCGGGTAGAGCGCGTAGTTCTGGAACACCATCGCGATGTCGCGTTCCTTGGGCGGCACGTTGTTGACCACCCGGTCGCCGATCATGATCTCGCCCGCGGTGATGTTCTCGAGCCCCGCGATCATCCTCAGCAGAGTGGATTTTCCGCAGCCGGAGGGTCCGACCAGGATGACGAACTCGCCGTCCTGGATGTCGATGTTTACCCCGTGGATGATCGGCGTCGCGCCGAACGACTTCTTCACGTCGCGGATAACGACAGACGCCATCGATGGTCCTCCCTGTGGCCTTTGGCCTTGGCAACCAGAGTGGACGGCCTTGGGCCATCCGCGCAACCACTTTCCGCTCTTCCGGCGGAACGCGCGTGGCTGCGCGCCTCTTGCCTCTCAAAAATCATACTATAAGCTGCACGGTGTCAACCCCCGCAAATGCGCCTCCGCCACAGGGCCGGCGGCGAGCCTGCGATGGCGGGAGGGCCCCATGCGCGCGATGTCCAGCCCCTCGGAGAGCCTGTTCAAGCAGGTCACTGACCGGATCGCGGTCGCCATTCTGTCCGGCGATCTCGAGGCCGGCGCCCTGGTGCCGACGGAGCCCGATCCGGGCTCGGAGATCGCGCCCTCGCGCTCGGTCTACCGGGAAGCGCTGAAGTTCCTGAGCGCGAAAGGGCTGATCGAGGCGAGGCAGCGCAGCGGCACCCGCGTCGCCCCGCGCACGGCCTGGAACCTGCTCGATCCCGACATCCTGCGCTGGGCGCTGGCAGGACGGATCGACGAGGATCTGGTCAAGAATCTCTATGAATTACGCCTGTTCATCGAGCCCAACGCCGCCCGCCTCGCGGCACTGCGCCGAACTCCGGCGCAGATGGCGCTGATCCTGGAAGCGCTCGCCGGGCTCGAGGACAACGAGCCCTATGGCGACGACATCATCCAGGCCGACATCGATTACCATACGCGGGTGATCGACGCGGCCAACAACCCGGCCCTCTCCTGCCTGAAGAGCACGATCGTGTCGACGCTGATGTGGTCGATGCGCCTGCAGCGCGGCAAGGACCCTGCCCTGTTCTCGCTGGCGCGGGCCGACCACCGGCGCGTCGCGCGCGCGATCGAGAGCGGGAACGGCGATCAGGCCGCCGCCTTCATGGCGGCCCTCGTCAATGATGCACTGCACGATACGCTTGCTGCAATGCGGCAATCGCCATCGCGGGCTTCGGCGCATGAGAGCAGCGAATAAATCAGATTATATTGCCGGCGGTGCGTCCGTCATGGCGCACGCCGCCAGCGAATGGGCGTCAGGCGAGACCAGGTGTTGATCGCCGCGCGCTTTTCCGGTTCGATCCATCGATAGCCGGACACAGACGCCGGCCGCCGGCTGGGGAGGTCGACATGCTGCTCAAGGACAAAATCTGCGTCGTCACGGGCGCCGGCAGCGCGCGAGGCCTCGGCCGGGCAACCGCGCGGCTGTTCGCCGAGCACGGCGCCAAGCTGGTCATCCTCGACATCGACCTCGAGGCCGCGCGCGGCACGGTGGCGGAACTGAAGGGCCGGGGCCACATGGCGATGAAGGCCGACGTCACCCGACGCAAGGATTGCGAGCGCGCCGTCGAGCGCACGTTGAGCCGCCATGGCCGGATCGACGTGCTGGTCAACAATGCCGGGATCACCGCGCCCCAGAGGCTGATGGACGTGACCGACGCGCTCTATGACCGCATCTTCGACGTCAACATGCGCGGCAGCTTCTTCATGACCCAGGCCGTCGTGCCGGCGATGCGGAGCCAGCGCTCGGGCTCGATCGTCAACATGTCGTCGGTGTCGGCGCAGCGCGGCGGCGGCGTCTTCGGCGGAACGCCGTATGCCGCCGCCAAGGGTGCGGTGCTCGGATACACCAAGGCCTGCGCGCGTGAACTGGGCCCCGACAATATCCGCGTCAACGCCATCTGCCCCTCCCTGATCGACACCGACATCACGGCCGGCGGCATGGATGAGGAACGCAGGCGCGGCATCATGGCCACGATCCCGCTCGGACGGGTCGGCCAGGCGGCCGAGGTCGCCGGATGCTGCTTGTTCCTCGCCTCCGACCTGTCGAGTTACGTGACGGGCTCGGAGGTGGACGTGAACGGAGGCAGCCACATCCACTGAGCGCGGCGCGTTTTTTCGGCGCGGCCCTCGATTGCCGTCCGGCGAGCTGATCGGATCGGGCGTCGGAATGCACCGAAACGCCGCAATCTGGCTTGACGGCGGCAGCCCTCGGCACGTTAACCAAGGCTTAAGCATTAGGTTGAAATTTTTAGTTAATCGTTCACTGTAACAGCCAGTTCGGGTGCGGCGCCTGAACCTGTTTAGATGGCTGCTTATTATGACAGCGTTGATTGACAGTCAGATCTTCCACAATCCAAGTAAAAACAGTCAAAGGCTAGAAAAAGCCTCCCTTCCTCCAGAATTGACGTTCTCCAGTCTGGGATATGACGAGATGGACGTCGCGCTCGATCCCAACGAGCGCACGGCCTGGTGCCAGTTCAATCCGAAATCCGCACCGAGCTTTACCCGCCCGCTGCTGCAGGACATGCTGCGCTTCAAGCAGTCCGTCGAAATCCTCTTCGAGCGCGCGCCGCAGGACGATCCGCCGCTGCGCTTCGTCGTGGGCCATTCGGGCCTGCCCGGCATCTACAACCTTGGCGGCGACCTCACCTTCTTCGCCGATGCGATCCGCCGCTCGGACCGGGACGCGCTCCGCGCCTACGCGCATGAATGCTGCGACATGATCTACAACGTCTACTCGGGCTTCGGTTTGCCGATCATCGTCATCGGGCTCATCCAGGGCGATGCGCTGGGCGGCGGCTTCGAGTCGGCCCTCTCGTGCAACGTCATGGTCGCGGAGAAGCGCGCCCGCTTCGGCCTGCCGGAGATCCTGTTCAACCTGTTCCCCGGCATGGGCGCCTACAGCCTGCTGAGCCGCCGCGTCGGCGCGGTGAAGGCAGAGGAGATGATCCTCAGCGGCCGGATCTATTCCGCCACCGAACTGCATGAGATGGGGCTGGTGGACGTGCTGGCCGAGGATGGCGAGGGCGAGCAGGCGGTCCGCCAGTGGATCGCCCAGAACCGCAAGCGCCACAAAGTGCTGACAGCGATCCATGACGTCCGCCGCCGCGTCGGCGGCTTGACCCGGGCGGAGCTGACCGACGTGACAGAGCGCTGGGTCGATCAGGCCCTCACGCTCGACGAAGGCAGCCTTAGGCGCATGGAGCGCCTGCGCTCGGCGCAAGGGCGGAAGGTCGCCTGAGGCCCTGGCGTGGGAACGCCGTCAGCTGGCCTGGCGGCTGCGCGCAGTCTCGACAGAGAGCCACTGCCTGAGCGCCTCGTCGACCTCGCTGAACACGGCCCGCAGCTGCGCGACGCGCTCCTCGCCATGTTCGGCCAGCTCCTGCCGGCTGGTCTTGCGCCACTCGAGCGCCAGGGCGAAGACCCGGCGGGCGCCGAGGTTGGCGGCGCTGCTGCGCAGGGCATGCAGCACGTCCTGAAAACTCGTGACGTCCTCGCGCGCCACCGCGTCGGCAATCCGGTCGAGCGTCTCGGAGGCGCCTGCGAGGAATTGCGTGATCAGGTCCTGCATGAAGCCGATGTCGCCGAGGTCCATCAGGCTCGCGAGCGCATCGTGGTCGAGCACCGCGATCTTGGAGAGATCGAGCGGCCCGGCCTGCGGGAGGCCCTCGTCGGCCCGGGCCGCCGAGGCCTGCTGCGAGACGGGCTCTGATCCGGCCACGCAGGCCGCGAAAGCCTTCAGCAGCTCGGCCTGTTCGATGGGCTTGTGCAGGCAGCCATCCATCCCGGCAGCCGCGCAGTTCAGGCGCGTCTGTTCGGTGACATCGGCCGTGAGCGCGTAGATCGGCACCCGGCGGCTGCCGAGCGAGGCGAAGCGGTAGAGCTTGGTCGCCTCGAAGCCATTCATCACGGGCATGTTGATGTCCATCAGCACGATGTCGAACTCGCGCTTCATCAGGGTTTCGACGGCCTCCTCGCCGTTCGAGACGATCACGACGTCGTGGCGGTCGCGCTCAAGCAGCTTGCGGATCACGACCTGGTTGGTGACGTTGTCCTCGGCGACGAGCACGCGCAACTGCGAGACGGGCGCGGCCATCGCCGCCTTGTCCGCCCGCGGCCCCGCGGCGAGCTCGGCCACCTGCGCGAACTGCGCCGACGAGAAGGGCGCCTGAAGCCTCACGAGGAAGGGCGCCCCCGCCGGCGCGGCGCTCTCGGCCTGCGAGATCACGCCGAGGATGACGGAGCGCAGTATGCCGAGGCCGGCATCCGCCTGGATCAAGGCGTCCATCGTGCCCGACGGCATCGTGTCGGCATCGACCATGACGATGCATCGCTCGCCCGCATCCAGCAGCGTCCGCGCTTCGCTGAAGGCGCGCGCCGGGTCCGTGACCCGCAGCACCGTCCGGCATTCGAGCGCGATGCGGGTGTAGAGCCCGAAATCATGCGACAGCAGGATGAGCGACGCGCGGGCCGCCTCGCGCTCCGGTGCCTCCGCCTGCCTCGCGAAGGGCAGCTTCAGCCAGAACTCGCTCCCCTCACCCGCCCGGCTGTTGACGCCGATCTCGCCGCCCTGCCGCTCCACGAGCTGCTTGACGATGGCGAGGCCGAGCCCTGTGCCGCCGAAGCGGTCCATAATCGTGTGGTCGGCCTGGGTGAATTGCTCGAAAATCCGCTCCTGAGCCGCTTCCGAGATGCCGATGCCCGTGTCGCGTACGGAGAACAGCAGCATCGGCCGTTCATCCTCGCCGCCCGCGCGCGTCACCGTGACCTGCACGCCGCCCTGGGTCGTGAACTTGGTCGCATTGCCGATCAGGTTGGTCAGGATTTCCTCGAGATGGTGGCGGTGGCCGACCACGGCCGAGGCGACGGACCCGTCGATGGTCACGTTGAGGTAGAGCCCCTTGGCCTCCGCGGGCGCGGCGAGCATGCGCCGCACGTCGTGCATCACCGCGAACAGGTCGAACGGCGCGACCTCGGGCTCCTGCGCCTTCGCCTCCATCCGCGAGATGTCGAGGATCGAGTTGATCAGTTTCAGCAGCGAACGCCCCGACATGCCGATGGTCTCGCTCATCTCGCGCTGTTCACGCGGGATCGGGGCGCCACGCAGCAGGTCGCTGAGCGTGATGATGGCGTTCAGCGGCGTCCTCAGCTCGTGGCTGACGCTGGCGAGGAAGAGGCTCTTGGCCTTGAAGGCCTCCTCCGCCTGGAGCTTCGCCTCCGAAAGCTTGCGGATCAGGGCCGAGACATAGGCCGGCAGCAGCACGAGGCCGACCAGCAGCCCGAAGGACAGCTCCAGATTGTTGCGCCAGAGCGGCGTCATGGCGATCAGGAAGCAGAAGCCCAGGATCGCGGCGAAGGCGGAGCCTGCGAGATACCGCACGCCGAAGCGGAAGCCGTTGCCGAAGATGATCCAGAGATAAAGCGGATAGCCGATCGCGAAAGCGCTTTCGCCCACATGCATGCCGTAGGACAGCATGCCGATGTCGAGCACGATCGCGAGAATCCGGCGGGGATGCGAGATGCCCGGCTCGCGCAGGATGTGCGCGAACAGCAGCACCGAGGCCGCGTAGTAGATGCCGAACAGGATCAGCGATTCGTGGAAGATGTCCTGGGCGGTGTCATGCCCGCGCGCGTTGGCGATGAGAAGGTAGGCCAGCACGACCGTGGAGATGACGATCCTGTTGATCGTCATCTCGTGCTCGGAGTCGGGGCGGCCTTTCAACCGCCTGCGGATCGGCGCCGTCAGGCGCCTCAGCAGACCCTGGCGGCGGCGCTTCGCGGTCTCGGCGCTCACGCCGACCTCGCCCGCTTGGCGAGCTGCTGCCCGAAGGCGACGAAATCGCGGAACGGGACGGGCTTCGAGTACAGATAGCCCTGCAGCTCGTCGCAGCCCTCGGCGCGCAGGAAAGCGGCCTGATCCTCGTTCTCGACCCCCTCGGCGACGATGGTGAGGTCGAGGCTGTGACCCAGCGCCATGACCGTGCGCACGATGGCGACGTCGTTGGGATCAACCGGCAGGTTGCGGATGAAGGACTGGTCGATCTTCAGCCGGTCGACCGGGAAGCGCTTGACGTAGCGCAGGGACGAATAGCCGGTGCCGAAATCGTCGATCGAGATGTCGCAGCCGAGCGAGCGGATCTGGGCGAGTTCGTCGATCAACTTGTCGCTGTCCTCGAGCACCGAGCTTTCGGTCAGCTCGAGATCCAGCAGCCGCGGATCCAGCTTGCTCTGGTTCAGCGCGCGCGTCACGAGCAGCGGAACGTTCTGGCGCCCGAATTGCACGGGCGAGAGGTTGACGCCGACCCGGACGCCGGCAAGCCCCATGCTCTGCCACTGCTTGGCCAGCTTGCAGGCCTCGAACAGCACCCATTCGTTGATGTTGACGATAAAGCCGGTGGCCTCGGCGCGCGAGAGGAAGGCGGCGGGACTTTGCAGCTCGTGGCCCGGCCTGTTCCAGCGGATCAGCGCCTCTCCGCCCACCATCTCTCCGGTCGCGGCGTTGATCTGGGGCTGGAAGTGCAGCACGAACTCGCCGCGTTCGAGCGCGGACCGCAGTTCTCCGTCGAGCGACGCATTGCTCGTCGCGAGCGTCTGCATGTCCGAGGCGTAGAGCGAGACGCGGTTGCCGCCATCCGCCTTGGCCCGGTACATCGCGGTGTCTGCATTCTTCAGCAGCGTTGCGCCGTCCGCGGCGTCCGCGGGATGCAGCGTCACGCCCACGCTGCCGGTCGAGAAGATCACGCCGGTGTCGCAGACATACGGCTCGGCGATGACCTCGAGCAGCCGCTCGGCGAACAGCTTGGCCTCTTCCGGCCGGCCTGCATTGGTCTGGAGCACGGCGAACTCGTCGCCGCCGATCCTGGCGACGGTGTCGTGGCGCCGCACGAAATCCTTCAG
>JAIXZF010000083.1 GCA_027489835.1 Hyphomicrobiales bacterium | reverse complement strand
GCCGCCGCAGCAGGCGTCCGCGCGCTCGTCCACATGTCCGCCATCGGGGCCGACGAAGGCTCCGCCTCCGACTACGCCCGCACCAAGGCCGCCGGCGAGCAGGCCGTGCTGCTGCATCATCCTGCCGCCGTCGTGATGCGCGCCTCGATCGTGTTCGGCCCGGAGGATGGCTTCTTCAACCGCTTCGCGGCGCTGGCCCGCATGCTGCCGGTGCTGCCGCTCGTGGGCGGCGGCGAGACGCGCTTCCAGCCGGTCTTCGTCGGGGATGTCGCGGAGGCCGTGGCGCGGGCTGTGGACGGGGACCTCGCCGCTGGCCGGATCTACGAGCTCGGCGGCCCCGAAGTGCGGACCTTCCGCGAACTGATCGCCTATGTCTGCGAGGTCACGGGCCGCAAGCGCCTGCTGGCTCCGCTGCCCTGGCCGCTCGCCAACCTCCAGGCTGGCGCGCTCGAGATCGCCGACAAGCTGACCTTCGGGCTGCTGCCGGACGCGATCAAGATGACGCGCGATCAGGTGACGCTGCTGAAGTCTAACAATGTCGTCTCGGAGGTCGCGAAGGCCGAGGGCCGGACGCTGGAGGGCATGGGCATCACACCCACCTCGATCGAGGCCATCGTGCCGGGCTATCTCTGGCGCTACCGCAAGTCCGGTCAGTTCGAAAGCGCCCGGCCGGGCTGAGGCGGCCGCCCGCGGCCATGCTCGACCTCCTTGTCATCGGCGCCGGTCCGGCCGGCCTCGCCGCAGCCCGTGCTGCGATGGCGCGCGGGCTCTCCGTGCATGTGCTCGAGGCGCGGCCCCGCATCGGCGGCCGCGTCGTGACGACAACGTTCGCGGGCCATCCGGTCGATCTCGGCGCCCACTGGCTGCATGCGGGGCCGATCAACCCGGTCGTCGCGCTGGCGCGGCGGGCTGGATGGCGGCTGAGGACGGCGCCGCAGGCCCGGCATCTGTTCGTCGATGGCCGCCCGGCGCTGCGCGGAGCAGGGGCCTACGAGGCGGCGTTCGGACGGGCTGACGCGGCGATCGGCAGGGCCGGCGCCGCACTGGCCGGCGCGCCCGATGGGGCGGACCTGCCGGCATCCCGCGCCATGCCGTTTCTCGGTCCCTGGCGCCGTCCGGTCATGGCCATCACCGGGCTGGTCTGCGGCGCGCCGCTCGCCGACGTCAGCGCCCGCGATTTCGCCAGTTCCGAATACGCGGACAACCTGTTCGCGCCCGGCGGCTTCGGGGCATTGATCGCCCGGCTCGGCCGCGGCGCTCCCGTCACGCTCGGTGCGGCGGTCTCGTCCATCGACTGGTCGGGGCCGGGCGTCCGGGCCGTCACGCCCCATGGCGCGGTCGAGGCGGCGAAGGCCATCGTCACCGTTCCGCCCGTCGTGCTTCAGCAGGGCGCGCTGCGCTTCACCCCGGCGCTGCCGGAGGGCACCGGGGTCGCCATCGCCGGCTTCCGGCCGGCGGTCTACGAGCATGCGGTGCTGGGCTGGCCCGACGCTCCCTTCGAAGGCGCGGACAGGATCGCGACGCTGACCGGCCTGCGCCTGCCTGGCGTCGGGATGCTGACGCGGCTCGATGGCTCGGCTCTGCATTACCTCGAGCTGGATCAGCCCGTGTCCGGCGGGCTGGGCGAGCCTCGCGCGCTGCGGGCGCGGCTGCTGGTGCGCGACATGCTGGGCCGCCAGTTCGCGGCGCGGTCGCTTGCCCGGCTGAAGGTGCTCCATGTGACCGACTGGCGTTCCGACCCCGCCTCGCTCTCGTCATGGTCCAGCGTGCCGCCCGGCCTTGCCCACATCCGCGATGCGCTGGCCGAGCCGGTGGCTGGCCGCCTCGCCTTCGCGGGCGAGATGACCGACCACGACCAGTGGGGCACCGTGGGCGGCGCCTGGGCGCAGGGCACGCTGGCGGTGGCGCGGCTGTTCGGGGCGGGTTGAGCCGGCGCCTCAGACCATGCTGGGCAACACGCGGTTGGGCGGGCGGTGGCCGTCCATGAAGGCGCGAATGTTGACGATGACCTTCTCGCCCATGTCGATGCGGCCCTCATGCGTGGCCGAGCCCATATGTGGCAGCAGCACGACGCGGTGATTGCGCGCCAGCTTCAGCAGACGCGGATTGACCGCGGGCTCGTGCTCGAACACGTCGAGGCCCGCGCCGGCGAGTTCCCCCGCGTCGAGCATCTTGGTCAGCGCCACCTCGTCGACGATCTCGCCGCGCGCGGTGTTCACGAGGATGGCGTCGGGCTTCATCATCTTGAGGCGCCGGGCGGAGAGCAGGTGGTAGGTGCCTGGCGTGTGCGGGCAGTGCACGGTCACGATGTCCATGCGCGCCAGCATCTGGTCGAGCGAATCCCAGTAGGTCGCTTCCAGCTCCTCCTCGATGCGCGCATCGACGCGGCGGCGGTTGTGGTAATGGATCGACAGTCCGAAGGCCTTGGCCCGCCGCGCCACGGCCTGGCCGATGCGGCCCATGCCGATGATGCCGAGCCGCTTGCCGGTGATGCGCGTGCCCAGCATCCAGGTGGGCGACCAGCCCTCCCATTTGTCGTCCGGCACGATGCGCGCCCCTTCCGGGATGCGCCGCGCCACCGCCATGATGAGGGCCATGGTCATGTCGGCGGTGTCGTCGGTCAGCACGCCGGGGGTGTTGGTGACGACGATGCCGCGCTGCGCGGCTGCCGCCACGTCGATATTGTCGAAGCCGTTGCCGAAATTGGCGATCAGCTTCAGCTGGTCCCCGGCCTCGGCGATGAGCTCGGCCGTGATGTCGTCGCTGATGGTCGGCACCAAAACTTCGGCGGTCCGCAGCGCGCCGATCAGCCCCTCGCGCGCCATAGGCTTGTCCTCGTGGTTGAGGCGCGCGTCGAACAGCTCGCGCATGCGGGTCTCGACCGCCTCGGGCAGCTTGCGGGTCACGACCACGAGGGGTTTCTTCCTGTGGGGCATCACTGGCTCCGTCCATGGCCGCCCGCATGGGCCGGACATGTCAAATATGGTCCGCCACGCCTTCGCCTCAACCTGCCGTTAACGGCGTTTCGCCGAAAGTGCGGCCTGTCGGAGGCGGCGTTTCGCGCATCCGGGCAGCGTTGTCTAGCAGGGCTTGGGCGGAACACAATCCGGCCGTAGGGCAAGGCGCCGATCGGGGCGCGAACGCGGCGCTGCCGGCGCGTTCGGGGCCCTGGAAATGCGGATGGAGCATCGCGACATGGGTTCGACCGTTCTGGTGAGGCTGGCCGCGGCGGCGGCGATGCTGGCGGCCGCTTCGGGCCTGGCCCCGGCGCCGGCATTCGCGGCGGGCGAGGCGGCCGGCTCCGTCACCGGCCTGCCCGTGCCGCGCTATGTCAGCCTGAAGAACGATCGCGTGAATCTGCGCGAGGGCCCCTCCAAGGAACACCGCACCACCTGGGTGTTCCAGCGCGCCGGCCTGCCGGTCGAGATCACCGCGGAGTTCGAGACCTGGCGCCGCATTCGCGACGCCGAGGGCGCCGAGGGCTGGGTTCTGCACAGCCTGCTCTCGGGCCGGCGCACCGCGCTCGTGGTGCCCTGGTCCAAGAACAAGGACGAGACCATCCCGATGCTGGAGCGGGCCGACGAGCGCGCGCCGACGGTGGCCAGGCTCTCGCCCAACGTGCTGGCCAATGTGCGGTCCTGCGCAGGCAGCTGGTGCCGCGTCACGATCGGCGACCGCGACGGCTTCATCCGGCAGGACCGGCTCTGGGGCGTCTATCCCAATGAAAGGGTGGATTGAGGCGAACCGCCGCGGCGGTGTCAGCCAGCCTTCGGCTTGAGCCTGACGATCACCTCGACCCGGCTGATCTCCATGCCGTCCGGCAGGGCCGGAAGCTGCGCCACGCGGATCGCATCCGATGGCACGTCGATCATCCGGTCCTCGCCCTCTATGAAGAAGTGGTGATGGTCGGACGGGTTGGTGTCGAAATAGGTCTTGGCGCCATCCACCGCGAGCTCGCGCAGCAGGCCGGCCTGGGTGAACTGATGCAGCGTGTTGTAAACGGTGGCGAGCGAAACCGGAACGCGCGCGCGCATGGCCTCCTCGTACAGCATTTCGGCGCTGACGTGCCGGTCGCCCTTGGCGAACAGCAGCCAGCCGAGCGAGGTGCGCTGCCGCGTTGGGCGCAGGCCGACGCCGCGCAGCTTCTCGCGGAGCGAATGGACCGGGCAACCGGCGAGGGATCGCCGTCCGGCCATGGCTTCGTGATCGGTCTGCGTCATGGTGCGGGAGCTGGTCATGGCGGCCCTTGGCGCCGAAACGGTTCGGCCTTGAGATGCGGTCCTAGCATAGGTGGGGCTCGGACTCACTTCAACCAAGGATAAATACGGTGAGTTGACGCGGCGGCCTTCACGTCGCCATCCGCGGGTGCTACGCCGTCGCCAACGTCAGACAGCCGGCATCGGAAGCCGGCTTGCGGCCGCGCATTCGGGATGATGATGGAACGCCAGTCGAGCTTCACCTACGAGGAAATCCTGGCCTGCGGGCGAGGGGAACTGTTCGGCATGGGCAACGCCCAGCTCCCGCTGCCCCCGATGCTGATGTTCGACCGCATCACGAACATCGACGAGGCCGGCGGCACGCACGGCAAGGGCATGGTCACGGCCGAGCTCGACATCAGGCCAGACCTCTGGTTCTTCCCCTGTCACTTCAAGGGCGACCCGGTCATGCCAGGCTGCCTCGGCGTCGACGCGCTCTGGCAGCTCACCGGCTTCTTCCTGGGCTGGCTCGGTCTTCCCGGCCGGGGCCGGGCGCTCGGCGTCGGCGAGGTGAAGTTCGCCGACCAGGTCCTGCCGACCAACAGGAAGGTCGTCTACGGCGTCGAGTTCAAGCGCGTCTTCAAGTCCAAGCTGGTGCTCGGCATCGCCGATGGCTGGCTCGAGGCCGACGGCAAGCGCATCTACACGACCACTGACATGCGCGTCGGCCTGTTCAAGCCCGAACCGGCCTGAGCCTGCGCCAAAGGCAAGTTTCTCGTGTCTGCGCCTTGAATAGCGCCCTTCGCGCTTGCAGTTAAGGGCAAGGCGCGTCATCACGCGCCGGCCGATGCGGCTTGCCGCCCGGCGCGAATGGACTGGAGGCACTCCATCATGAAGCGGGTCGTCGTCACGGGAATGGGCATCGTCTCGTCCATCGGCAACAACACGCAGGAGGTCGTCGCCTCCCTGCGCGAGGCCAAGTCCGGCATCGCGATCGAGCCCGATTTCGTGACCCACGGCTTCCGCAGCCAGGTCGCCGGCCGCCCGACGCTCGATCCCGCCACCGTGCTCGACCGCCGCGCCATGCGCTTCCATGGCGGCGGCTCGGCCTGGAATCAGGTCGCCATGGAGCAGGCCATCCGCGATGCCGGGTTGGAGGAGAAGGAAATCTCCCATGAGCGCACCGGCATCGTCATGGGCTCTGGCGGCCCGTCCACCATCGCGCTGATCGAGGCCTACGAAAAGGCCAAGGAGAGCGGCAATTCCAAGCGCGTCGGCCCCTTCGCCGTTCCCAAGGCGATGAGCTCCACCGCCTCCGCCACGCTCGCCACATGGTTCAAGATCAAGGGCGTCAACTATTCGATCAGCTCCGCCTGCGCGACCTCGAACCATTGCATCGGCAATGCCTACGAGATGATCCAGTGGGGCAAGCAGGACGTGATGTTCGCCGGCGGCTGCGAGGAGCTGGACTGGACGCTGTCCGTGCTCTTCGACGCGATGGGCGCCATGTCCTCGAAGTTCAACGACCGGCCCTCGACCGCCAGCCGGGCTTATGACGTCAATCGCGACGGCTTCGTCATCGCCGGCGGCGCCGGCGTCGTGGTGCTGGAGGAGCTCGAGCACGCCAGGGCGCGCGGCGCGAAGATCTACGCCGAGATCGTCGGCTATGGCGCGACCTCCGACGGCTACGACATGGTCGCCCCCTCGGGCGAGGGCGCGGTGCGCTGCATGCGGCAGGCGCTGGCGACCTACAAGGGCAAGGTCGACTACATCAACCCGCACGGCACCTCGACGCCGGTTGGCGACGCCAAGGAGATCGAGGCGATCCGCGAGGTCTTTGGCGGCGCCGACAAGTCGCCGATGATCGCGTCCACCAAATCCCTCACGGGTCACTCGCTGGGCGCCACCGGCGTGCAGGAGGCGATCTACTCGCTGCTCATGCTCAAGAACGACTTCGTCTGCGAGAGCGCCCATATCGAGGAGATCGACCCCGCCTTCGCCGACATGCCGATCATGCGCGCCCGCAAGGACAATGCCGGCCTGGGCTGCGTGCTCTCCAACAGCTTCGGCTTCGGCGGCACCAACGCCACGATCGTCATGAAGAGGCTGGAGGCTTGATCGATGATCTTCATGGTCATCGAGCATTTCGACCAGTCGCGCGTCAAGGACATCTACGCGCGCTTTCATGAAAAGGGCCGGATGATTCCTGACGGGCTGCGCTACGTGAACAGCTGGATTTCGGCCGATTTCTCGCGATGCTTCCAGGTCATGGAATGCGACGACGCATCCTTGCTGCAGGAATGGGTGCTTGCTTGGGGGGACCTCGCCCGGTTCGAGATCGTGCCGCTGGTCGGGTCCAAGAAAACCTACGAAGCGGTGAAGAAGCATCTCTGATCGCCGTGTCCGGCGGTTTGGCATCGTTGCGTTGAGGATGGAAGGATAGGTTGGAATGACGTCTTTGATGGCGGGAAAGCGCGGCCTCGTCATGGGCGTCGCCAACCAGAACTCGATCGCCTGGGGCATCGCCTCCATGCTGTCGAAGCACGGGGCGGAATGCGCTTTCACCTATCAGGGCGAGGCGCTGGGCAAGCGCGTCAAGCCGCTGGCGGACAGCATCGGCGCCCGGCTCGTCATTCCCTGCGATGTCGAGGATGTCGCCTCGGTCGATGCTGCCTTCGACACGCTCAAGGCCGAGTGGGGCCAGCTCGATTTCGTGGTCCACGCCATCGGCTTTTCCAACAAGGACGAGCTCAAGGGCCTTTATGCCGACACCAGCCGCGAGAACTTCACGCGAACCATGGTGATCTCCTGCTTCTCCTTCACCGAGGTGGCGAAGCGCGCGGCAGCGATGATGGGCGAGGGCGGCGCGATGATCACGCTCACCTATGGCGGCTCCACCCGCATCATGCCCAACTACAACGTGATGGGCGTGGCCAAGGCGGCGCTGGAGGCCTCCGTGCGTTACCTCGCCAGCGATTTTGGCCCGCGCGGCATACGCATCAACGCGCTCTCGCCCGGCCCGGTGCGGACGCTAGCGGGTGCCGGCATCTCCGACGCGCGCGCCATGTATTCCTGGCAACGAGCCAACGCCCCCATGCGCAAATCGGTCACGCTGGAAGAGATCGGCGGCTCGGCGCTCTATCTCCTCTCGAGCCTCTCAGGCGGCGTCACCGGCGATGTGCACCATGTCGATGCCGGCTACCACATGGTCTCGATGCCGGCGCTCGAGGTGCTCAAGACCGTCGAGCTTCGCCCGGACGAGGCCTGAGCCTCAGAGGGCGATGTCGCCCCCATCCTCGCCCTTCCAGTAGTGCACGCGCTCGGCGTGGACCTTGATCATCACCATGCCGGGCGTGTCCACGCCCTCAGGGAACCAGCGCTTCAGCTCGTCCATCCAGTGCCGCTTGAACTCGGCCTTGTCGCGAATAAGTTCGGCCCGACCGGCGATGCTGATGAAAAGCGGCGGCGCGCCCATCAGGCCAGCCTTCCCCTGCATGGCCATGCTCACCGCCGGCTCGGCCTGGATGTCCGAGACCGTGCGCGCCTGTTCATAGGTGAAGAACCAGCTGTCGCCATCGAACTCCACCTCGCCATTGTTGCTCATCGGCCGGCTGGCGAAGGCGCCGCCCTCCGTGCGCGTGGTGAGCATGGCGAAGTCGATGTCGCGCATTGCCGCCGCGAGGTCTTTCAGGGTCATCGTGCCCATGACGTGCCGTCCTCCGCTGGCTGCTGCCGCGTCAGTTCTGGGTGAAGAAGGTGAGGAGCACCTTGCCCTTCTCGCCGACGAGGCAGAGGAAGCGGCGCGGCTTGTCCTGCCGGTTGGTCTGCAGGTAGGCCTCGCCCATGATGATGCGCTTGACCGGCGTGTCTTCGACCTTGGTGTCGGCGGTGGCCACGCTCAGCCCGTCCTCATCGATGAAGATGTCCTTGATCGAGGCGTCGCGCTGGCTGAGCGCCGTCAGCGCCGTCGCCTTGCAGGCCGTGAGTTCAGTGCTGGCGAGCCGCGACTCGGCTGAGGTCGCGCTGGTCTGAGCCGTGGCCGTGGCTGCGATGCCGAGGCCGGCGGCGAGCACCGCCAGCGAAAAGAATGTACGTGTCATGATGGACGTTTCCCGAAACGTTGAGTGCGGGGAACGTTTCGCCTGCGGCGATGTTCCGGCCCTGTCGTTACGCCTGCCGGTCATGCCGCTCGGGCGGCGTGGAAGCCCGCCATGACGGCCCGGTCACGTGTCCGCCGGACCTTTGTCGCGCCCGGCGGGAAAGTTCGCCTTGCGGTTCTGCGCCGCCCGCTCGACCATGAGGGCGATGCGCGCCGCCCGCGTTTCCAGGCGCTTGGCCTGCGCGATCCATTCGAGGATGGCCCGTCTCGACGAGGGCGGAAAGCGCCCGAAAAAATGAGCGGCCAGCGGTTCGGCCTGCAGCGCCGCGGCAAGGTCCGGCGGCGTCTCCAGTCCGTCGACCGCGAGCAGCTTGTCCCAGGAGCCATCCGCCTGCGCCCGTCGCACCACCGCGAGGCCTTCGGGCCGCATGAGCCCGGCGGCCGTCAGCTTTTCGATCCGCTCGCGGTTGACCTTCGACCAGGCGCTGCCCTTGTTGCGCGGGCTGAGTAGCAGCATGGTCCGATCTTCGTCGAGCGCGCGCGGCAGGCTGTCGATCCAGCCGAAACGCAGTGCCTCCTCGACGATGGCGTCATAGCCGATGAAGGGCTGGCCGAGGCGCGCGGCGGCCGCCTTCTTCAGCGTCACCAGCCAGATCGAGCCCGAGCTCGACCCGTTGGCCTCGAGCCAGTCTGCCAGCTCCTCGCGCGAGCCGACCGCGACCTGCGCGATGCCCGTCCCGGCCCGCGCCATGGGCGCTCAGAGACCCAGCTTCTTCTTCCGCTGGCCGAGCGTGCGCAGCCTCAGCGCGTTGAGCCGGATGAAGCCGGCCGCGTCGCGGTGGTCGTAGGCGACCGCGCCTTCCTCGAAGGTCACGAGGTCCTGGTCGTAGAGCGAATAGGGGCTCTCGCGGCCGACCACGATGGTGTTGCCCTTGTAGAGCTTGAGGCGCACCGTCCCGCTGACATGCTCCTGGCTCTTGTCGATCAGCGCCTGCAGCATCTCGCGCTCGGGGCTGAACCAGAAGCCATTGTAGATCAGCTCGGCGTATTTCGGCATCAGCTCGTCCTTGAGATGCGCCGCGCCGCGGTCGAGCGTGATGCTCTCGATCGCCCGGTGCGCCACGGCGAGGATCGTGCCGCCCGGCGTCTCGTACATGCCGCGGCTCTTCATGCCGACGAAGCGGTTCTCGACGAGGTCCAGCCGGCCGATCCCGTTGACCTTGCCGAGCCGGTTGAGTTCGGTGAGCAGGGTCGCCGGGCTCATGGCCTTGCCGTCGATGCCGACCGCGTCGCCGCCCTTGAAGTCGATGGTGACGTAGGTGGCCTTGTCGGGCGCGCTCTCCGGTCCATCGGTGCGCGAATAGACGTAGTCGGGCACTTCCTGCGCCGGATCCTCCAGCACCTTGCCCTCCGAGGAGGCGTGCAGGAGGTTCGCGTCAACCGAGAAGGGCGCCTCGCCGCGCTTGTCCTTGGCGATCGGGATCTGGTGGCTTTCGGCGAAGGCGATCAGCTGCTCGCGCGAGCGCAGATCCCACTCGCGCCACGGCGCGATGATGGTGATGTCAGGCTTGAGCGCATAATAGGTCAGCTCGAAGCGGACCTGATCGTTGCCCTTGCCCGTCGCGCCATGGCTGACCGCATCCGCGCCGACCTGCTCCGCGATCTCGATCTGGCGCTTGGCGATCAGCGGCCGGGCGATCGAGGTGCCGAGCAGGTACACGCCCTCATAGGCCGCGTTGGCGCGGAACATCGGGAAGACGTAGTCCTTCACGAAGGTCTCGCGCAGGTCGTCCATGAAGATGTTCTCGGGCTTGATGCCCAGCAGCAGCGCCTTGTCGCGCGCGGGTCCGAGCTCCTCGCCCTGGCCGAGATCGGCGGTGAAGGTCACCACTTCGCAGCCATAGGTGGTCTGCAGCCATTTCAGGATGATCGAGGTGTCGAGCCCCCCCGAATAGGCGAGGACGACTTTCTTCACGCGCTTGGCTGCGGTCATGGCTTCGATCTTCCGGGAAGCGGACGCGCGGCGAGGAACGAGGCGTCCGCTGGGGTGTTGGAAAGGGCAGTGCGCTGTCCGGTAGCCGATGCTCGCCGGGCGCGCAACATGGCCCCGCGTGGAAGTGTCTTGCAGCCTCGGGCGACCGGCCTAATCTGGAACGCGAATCCTGTGAGGTGCCAATGCCCGCCCGGCCGACCCTGGACTTCTGGTACGATTTCGCTTCGACCTATTCTTACCTGTCGGTCATGCGGATCGAAGAGCTGGCCGAAGGCGCGGGCGTTTCGATCAGGTGGAGGCCCTTTCTACTCGGGCCGATCTTCGCGGCGCAGGGCTGGAACAACTCGCCGTTCAATCTTTTCCCTGCCAAGGGCAAGTATATGTGGCGCGACCTCGAGCGCCGCTGCCGGAAGTATGACCTTCCCCTGAAGCGGCCTGCGCCGTTCCCGCAGAATTCGCTGACGGCCGCACGGATCGCGCTCGCCGGCCGCGACGCAGGCTGGACGCCGCGCTTCACCCGGGCCTGCTTCGCCCTTCAGTTCGGCGAGGGTCGTTCCATCCAGGACGAGCCGGTCGTGGTCGAGGCGCTGCGCCAAGCCGGCATCGACGCCCAGGGCGCCCTCGCGGCCTCCAAGAGCGAGGAGGTGAAGGGTCGGCTCAAGGCCGAGACGGAGCTTGCCAAGTCGCTCGGCATCTTCGGCGCCCCGGCCTTCGTCACACAGGATGGCGAACTCTTCTGGGGCGATGACAGGCTGGACGACGCGATCGAATGGGTGGCGCAATAGGCTGTCCGGGAGAGGCGGCCTGCCGCGGGCCAGGCTCGACGGCTTTGCCCCAGCAGCGGCCCGCCAAGCCCTGCCTTCAGGGCGCGATCTCCGCCTCGATCTCTTCGGGCGTGAAGCTGTAGCGGCGCGAACAGAACTCGCAGGTCACCTGCACCGAGCCGTCATCGGCCACCATGGCGCGGCGATCATCGGGGCTGAAGCGGCGCAGCATCGCCAGGATGCTGGCCGCGGAGCAGCGGCACTCCTCATGCACGGGCACGGTTTCGAAGACGCGCGCGCCGCGCTCGTGGAACAGCCGGTAGATCAGCCGCTCGCTTTCCAGCATCGGATCGACCAGCTCATGGTCCTCGACCGTGTCGACCAGCGCGCGGGCCTCCGCCCAGGCATCGTCCGTCACGCCGTCGGGGTCGCGCTCGGGCGCGGATCTGCCGCTCGGATCGTCGCCCGGGTCGAGGTCCTGCTGCCGCTGCCGCTCGGGCGAGGTCGGCAGGAACTGGACGAGGATGCCGCCGGCGCGCCAGCGTTCGCCCTCGGGGCCGACGGTCTGCGCCGTCGCCAGCCTGATCCGCGTCGGAATCTGCTCGGACTGCCGGAAATAGCGATGCGCCGCCGCCTCAAGCGAATCGGCTCCGTCCAGCGGCACGACGCCCTGATAGCGCGACATGTGGCTGCCCTGGTCGATGGTCATGCCGAGATAGCCCTCGCCAAGCAGCGCGGCGGTCGAGGTCCGGTGATGCGCGATTGCCTCGTCCAGCCGCGATTGATCGAAGCGCGCGACCGCCCTGATCCGGTCCGGCGCGTCGAAATCGAGCACGAGCATCTCGATCGGCCCGTCGCTCTTGGTCTGCAGCTGGAAGCGGCCCTCGAACTTCAGCGAGGTGCCGAGCAGCGCCGTCAGCGCGGCGGCCTCGCCGAGCACGCGCGCCACGGGTTCCGGATAGCCATGGCGCCTCAGGATCGTGTCGAGCGCAGGCCCGAGCCGGACCACGCGGCCGCGCACGTCCAGCGCTTCCACCGTAAAGGGCAGGACGCGGTCGTCCAGCTCGCGAAGGGACGCGTCCGCGCCGTCATTCATGGGATGTCAGGCCTGCACTTGGCCGAAGCACCAGGCGAGAATCGCCTTCTGCGCATGCAGCCTGTTCTCGGCCTCGTCATAAACGACCGATTGCGGCCCATCCATGACTGCGTCGGTCACCTCCTCGCCGCGCGTGGCGGGCAGGCAGTGCATGAACACGGCCTCGCGGGCAGCCCGGCGCATCAGCGCCTCGTCCACCTGGAAGGGCCTCAGCAGATTGTGCCGGTTGCCTTCCTTGTCGCCCATCGACACCCAGCAATCGGTGATGACGCAATCGGCGCCCTCGACCGCTTCCTCGGGCTTCGTCGTCAGCTTGAGGCGGGCGCCGTTCTCGCTGGCCCAGTCCTGCAGCGCGCGCGAGGGCGCGAGCTCGGCGGGCGTCGCGACATGCAGCTCGAAGTCGAAGCGGCCGGCCGCATGGATCCAGGAGGCGAGGACATTGTTCGAGTCCCCCGTCCAGGCGATCCTGGCCTTCTGCAGCGAGCCTCTGTGCTCCTCGAAGGTCATGATGTCGGCCATGACCTGGCAAGGATGCGAGGTCTTGGTCAGCCCGTTGATGACCGGCACCGTGGCGTGCCGCGCGAACTCGCGCAGCTGCCCATGGTCGAGGATGCGGATCATGATCGCGTCGACATAGCGCGAGAAGACGCGCGCCGTGTCGGCCACGCTCTCGCGCTCGCCAAGCTCGATCTCGCGCCCGGTGACCATCATCGGCGCCCCGCCCAGCTCACGAATGCCGACCTCGAAGGAGGCGCGCGTGCGCAGCGAGGGCTGGTCGAAGATCATCGCAACCGTCTTGCCGTCGAGCGGCCGGTCGCCCTGCGAGGCGGGCGTCCGGCGCCTGGCCTTGATGTCGCGGCCGGCGTCGAGCATCGCCCTGAGCTCGCGGGTCGTGAAATCGGACAGATCGATAAAGTGGCGCGGCGGCATCAAAACTCTCCGGCCTGGCGGGTCGGGGACGTGCAGGTCATCGATGCTTACTCCGCCGCCGCGCGGGAGAGATCGGCCTCGACGGCCGCAGCCGCCTGCTCGAGGCGCGCCATGGCCTCGGTCAGCTCGGCTTCGGTGATCGTCAGCGGCGGGATCAGGCGCACGACGTTGTCGCCCGCGCCGACCGAGAGCAGCCCGGCCTTGCGTGCAGCCGCCTGGAACTCGGTGTTCGGCACCCGGCACTTGACGCCGATCAGCAGGCCTTCGCCGCGCACGCCTTCGATCACCTTCGGGTGGCCGTCGGCAAAGGCGGCGAGCTTCTGCTTGAAGGACAACGCGGTCTTGTTGACGTGGTCGAGGAAGCCATCGGCCAGAACCACGTCGAGCACGGCGTTGCCAACCGCCATGGCGAGCGGATTGCCCCCGAAGGTGGTGCCGTGCGTGCCGGCCGTCATGCCGACGGCGGCGGCCTCGGTGGCGAGGCAGGCGCCCATGGGAAAGCCGCCGCCGATGCCCTTGGCGATCGACATGATGTCGGGCGCGATGCCGCTCCATTCATGCGCGAAGAGCTTGCCGGTGCGGCCCACGCCGGTCTGCACCTCGTCCATGATGAGCAGCAGGCCATGCTCGTCGCACAGCGCCCTCAGCCCGCGCAGGCACTGGTGCGGCACCGAGCGCAGCCCGCCTTCGCCCTGGATCGGCTCGATCATGATCGCGGCCGTCTCGGGGCCGATGGCCGCCTTCAGCGCGTCATGGTCGCCGAACGGCACCTGGTCGAAGCCGTCCACCTTCGGCCCGAAGCCTTCGAGGTATTTCTTCTGCCCGCCCGCGGCGATCGTCGCCAGCGTGCGGCCATGGAAGGCACCCTCGAAGGTGATGATGCGGAAGCGCTCGGAATGGCCGTGCGCGGAGTGATATTTCCGCGCCATCTTGATCGCGGCCTCGTTGGCCTCGGCGCCCGAATTGCAGAAGAAGACGGTGTCCGCGAAGGTGTTCGCGATGAGCCGCTCCGCCAGCCGCTTGCCGTCGGGCATCTGGTAGAGGTTCGAGGTGTGCCAGAGCTTGGCCGCCTGATCCTGCAGGGTCTTGACCAGGTGCGGATGCGAATGGCCAAGCGAATTGACCGCGATGCCGGAGCCGAAATCGAGATAGCGCTCGCCTGTGGTGGCGATGAGCCAGGGGCCTTCGCCCCGCTCGAAAGCGACATCGGCGCGGGCATAGGTGGGAAGAATGGGGGTGATCACGGGAACGGGTCCTCAATCGAAAGGCGCGCGACGCGCCGGGAAGGGCAGACGGTCATCAGGGAAGAGCGGACGGGCTGAACCCGCGCGAACGCCTCAGGCATTCGCTGCCGCCTTCATCGTCGCTGCCGCGACCCCATTGCCGTTCCGCTGATCCTGTCCATCGAGCCTGACCGTTCGGTGACACAAAACAAATGCCGCCAGCATTGCGCTGACGGCGTGCCGAGTATGGGTTTGCCGGAGCGGCATGTCAATGAACCGCCGCCGGATCCGCTTCGCGCCTGCCCCGGGTCGGGACGAATTATTTCGCAGGGCGCGAACCGAAACTCCGCTTCGGCTCCTCTTTGTCGACAAGGAGCGTCCATCATGGCCGCTCGGGATGGATAGGAGGCTTTGATGATCTATCGCAAGAATGTCGGCGGCAAGGAACAATTGGTGCGGATCGCGGCCGGGGCGGCAATGGTGGCTTGCGGGCTGATCGGGCTGGCGGGCAATCCTGTAGGCTATCTGATCGCCGCCGTCGGCGTCGTCACGGGCCTGACCGGAATCGTCGGCTATTGCCCGGCCTGCGCGATGGCCGGGCGCAAGAGTGGCGGAGCGGCCTGATGCAGGCATGGGCCGGCGGGCGCGGCAGGCAGGCTCTGCCGGATGCATTGATCGAGGCGGCGCGGCTTGGCGATCGCGGGGCGATCGACCGGCTGCTGGCCGCCAGCCAGCCCGATATTCGCCGCTATGCGCGCATCGCGTGCAAGGCCGACGATGTCGACGACGCCGTTCAGGATGCGATGTGGCTGATCTATCGCCGCATCGGGGCGCTGCGCGTCGTCACCTCGTTCTCGGCCTGGCTGTTCCAGATCGTCCGCCGCGAATGCCAGCGCGTCGCGCGCAAGGCGCTGCGCATGCAGCCCGTCGAGGCGATCGAAAACGATCCGGCCTTCGCCAGTTGGCCCGTCGAGGATTTGCGCCTCGACCTGGCGGCGGCGATCCAGTCGCTGCCAGATCATTACCGCGTCGTCATCCTCATGCGCGACGCGGAGGAACTGACCATCAACGAGATCGCCGCATCCACCGGCCTCACGCGCGAGGCGGTGAAGGCGCGGCTTAACCGGGCGCGGGCCATGATCCGCGAGTACATCAAGGAGTGAAAGCCATGGCCGAACCGGTGACGCGCGCCGCGATCCTGCGACAGATGGGCGCCGGCGAGCCGACTCCCTTCGCCAGCAAGACCCTCGCCGAGCATCTTGCCCGCGGCGCGATCGGGGCCGGGGCCATCAGCCTCGCCATCATGGCCGGCGGCGTCGAGGGCGTCTGGTGGGCCCTGCCCGCCGCGCTTGGCCTCGGGGCGGCGGCGCTGATCGCCTTCCGCGGCTGCCCGATCTGCTGGACGGCCGGGCTCGTCGAAACCGCCAGCCGAAGCTGGCGGAGCCGGCGCGAGGCGGGCTGATGCCCTTTCACCTGACCGTCCCTGACGCCCAAGGCCGATCACAGGAGACCACGTCATGCCGTCACCACCGCAGCCAAGCCTCGGGCCGACGTCGCCTCGTTGCCGCTGGCGCTCTGGCGACCCCAGCCGCCCCGTTCATCATCGGCATGGCGACAGCCTCCGCCTGTGCCGTGTCCGCAAAGTCGCCGGAGTCGGCTTCGCCATCGAGGTTCCGGGGATCCCGGGAGCGCTGTTCCACACGTTGCCTTCACGCCAAGGTAGGCGGGCGACTTCCGTGACCTCACACCGGCCCGGCGGAAGCGCCTTGGCGTCAGGCGCTCCGGTTCTGCCTTAGCCACGCCACGAGCCCGGCGGTCGAGCCGTCGCGGCCCTCGGCGCTCTCCTTGCCTTCCACGACGCCCTGAAGCCCGGTCGCCAGCTCCTTGCCGAGCTCGACGCCCCACTGGTCGAAGGCGTTGATGTCCCAGATCGCGGCCTCCACGAAGACGCGGTGCTCGTAGAGCGCGATGATGCGGCCGAGCGTGAACGGATCGAGCCTGCGGTAGATGAGCATGGTCGAGGGCCGGTTGCCGGGGAAGACCCTGTGCGGTGCGAGCCGGTTTACCTCGGCGTCAGGCAGGCCCTTCGCGACGAGCTGCGCGCGCGCCTCGTCCAGCGTGCGGCCCTTCATCAGCGCCTCGGCCTGCGCCAGCGCGTTGGCGGCGAGGATGGCGTGATGCTCGTCGAGGCCGGGCTCATGAGCTTCCGCAGCCAGCAGGAATTCGGCCGGCACAGGCTGCGAGCCTTGGTGCAGGAGCTGCATGAAGGCGTGCTGACCGTTGGTGCCGGGCTCGCCCCAGATCACCGGGCCGGTCGGCCGCGACACCGGCGCGCCGCCGCGCGTCACGCCCTTGCCGTTGGATTCCATGTCGAGCTGCTGCAGATAGGCCGGCAGGCGCGACAGATGCTGGTCGTAGGGCAGCACGGCGCGGGTGGGGAAGCCGCAGGCGTTGCGGTGCCAGATGCCGACCAGAGCCAGCATCACGGGCAGGTTGGCCTCCAGCGGCGCGGTGCGGAAATGGCTGTCCATGGCGTCGGCGCCGGACAGGAACTGGCCGAACCGCTCCGCCCCGATCGCCATCATCAGCGGCAGCCCCACCGCCGACCAGATCGAGTAACGCCCGCCCACCCAGTCCCAGAAGCCGAACACCCGGTCCGGCGCGATGCCGAACGCGGCGACCATGTCGAGCGCGGTCGAGACAGCGCAGAAATGCGTGCCGACCGCCACTTCCCCGAGGCTGGCCACCAGCCAGCGCCGCGCCGAGGCGGCGTTGGTCATGGTCTCGATGGTGGTGAAGGTCTTCGACGCCACGATGAAGAGGGTGCGCGCCGGGTCCAGCCCCTTGAGCGTGTCGTTGAGATGCGCGCCGTCGATGTTGGAGACGAAATGCGTGCGCGGCCCATCATGGTAGGGCGCGAGCGCGAGGCAGGCCATGGCGGGGCCGAGGTCCGATCCGCCGATGCCGATGTTGACGACGTCCGTGAAGGGCTTGCCGTCCGCAGCCGCGATGGAGCCCGACCTCATGCCCTCGCAGAACGAGCCCATCGCGTCGAGCACGACCCTGACATCCGGCATCACGTCATGCCCGCCCACCATGACGGGCCGGCCAGAGCGGTTGCGCAGGGCGGTGTGCAGCACCGCGCGTCCTTCGGTGAGATTGATCGGCTCGCCCGCGAACATCGCGTCGCGCTTTGCCTCGACGCGCGCCGCGCGTGCGAGTTCGAGCAGCAGCGCCACCGAGCTGTCCGTCAGCTTGGTCTTGGAGACGTCGAGCAGCATGTCGTCGAGCGTCAGCGAGAAGCGGCCGAACCGCCCGGCGTCGCCCGCAAACAGCGTCCGCATGGACAGCGTCCTGGCCGCGGCTCCGGCCTCTTCGAGGCGCTTCCAGATGCTGTCGATGTCCATGGCGGTCTCCGGAACGTGTCGCCGGCAGGTTTAGCCGCGCGGCGGCGCGACCGGAAGCCGTTTGTGGCCAAGAGCCGGCGATCCGCGATTGGCGCGGTCATCGTGATGATCTAAAGCCTTTGGCAACCGCCGTCGCCGAGACTGCCGCCGGCGGCGCCACGGCCCGGCCTCGACTTGCGGTTATCCGGATTGCGCCTTTCATGACCATCACGCTCCATGTCGGCGACCTGCCGGCCGATTACGATCCGGGCCCGTCGCTGGCCATCGACACCGAGACTTTGGGCCTCAACCCGCACCGCGACCGGCTCTGCGTCGTGCAGATCTCGCGGGGCGACGGCTCGGCCGACATCGTCCAGATCCCGAAGGGCGCGCTGCCGCCGCCCGTCCTGTCGAGGATCCTCGCCGATCCCGGCGTGCTGAAGATCTTCCACTATGCCCGCTTCGACATAGCAGCCCTGCGCAATGCTTTCGGCGTGGTCACCCGGCCGGTCTATTGCACCAAGATCGCCTCGCGGCTGGTGCGCACCTACACCGACCGGCACGGGCTCAAGGACATCACCCGCGAACTGCTGGGCGTGGAGCTGTCCAAGCAGCAGCAATCCTCGGATTGGGGAGCCGCTGAGCTGACGAAGGAACAGCTGGCCTATGCCGCGTCCGACGTGCTGCACCTGCACCAGCTCAAGGCCAGGTTCGACGTGCTGCTGGCGCGCGAAGGGCGCGACGGCATCGCCAGGGCCTGTTTCGATTTCCTGCCGACCCGCGCCGAGCTCGACCTCGTCGGCTGGCCGGAGGTCGACATCTTCGCGCACAGCTGAGCCGCCGGGTCGGCGCGGCTGCTTGCCGCAAGGTCGCCCCGCGCCTTAGATTTGCCCCCTCGAACGCCTAACTGCGGGCCTTGATGACTGCCTCGATCCCCGCTTCCACACCGGCTCAGGCCTGGGCGCTGCCCGGGAGCGACCAGCCGCGCCGGGGCCATGACCCGCGGCAGGGCTTCGCGGCGGCGAGGGCCGAGCAGTCAGGCGCGGCCTACCGCGCGGCCCGGCGGCATTCGCGCGTCGTGCGCTTCCTGCGTCTCGCCATCCCGCTCGGTGCTGCGCTCAGCTTCGCGGGCTTCATCGTCCTGCCCTTCGTCAATCCCTTCCGCTATGCGGGCGTGACCGTCGGCGCGATCAAGATGGACGGCACCCGCGTGACGATGGAAAACCCGCGCCTCGCCGGTCACCGCAAGGACAACCGGCCCTACGAGGTCACCGCCACGAGCGCGGTCCAGGACATCCGCATCCCCAACATCATCGAGCTCAGCGAGATGAAGGCGCGGCTCGAGAACGCGGATGGCGGGGTCATGAACCTCGCGGCCCGCAAGGCCGTCTTCGACAGCCAGAAGGAACAACTCCAGCTCACCGACGACGTGCGCCTGCGCACCCAGGCCGGGCAAGAGGCCAACCTGAAATCGGCCACCGTCGACTTCAAGGCCGGCACCGTGCGCTCGACCGAGCCCATCGCCGTGAGGATGCCCGACATGGGGCTGACCGCCGACGGGCTCGACGTCACCGACAACGGCGCCGTCATCTCGTTCATCGGCCGCGTCTCGGCGCTGATCGACGACAAGGACAGCACGAGGGCCGGAGCCGCGCCCGCCCGCGCCGCGCCCGCGGCTCCAACGCCGCCTGCCGCCGTCCAGCCTGCGCCTGTCCCGCCTGCGCCTGTCCCGCCTGCGGCTGCTCCGGCCGCTTCCCCCGCTCCTGCGGGAGCCCGGCCCGCATCCGCGCCGCCTGTCGCTGCGGCGCCGCCGGCCGGCACCCGCCCCGTCACCGTCATCGATCCCGCAACCGGCCAGCCCCGGCCTGCGCCGCGCGCCCCGTGAGGAAGTCCATGTCCATGAGCCGCTCCGCGACCCGTCTTCTCCTCGCCGCGAGCGCGCTGGCCGTGCTGTGCGCAAACCCGGCGCTAGCGCAGCAACGCGCGGCGCCCGCCAACGCACCCCTGTCGAGCCTGGGCTCGAACTCCAAGGACCCGATCAAGATCGATGCCGACCGCCTCGACGTGCTCGACAAGGAGAGCAAGGCCATCTTTTCTGGCAACGTCATCGCCGTGCAGGGCAAGACCACGATCCGCTGCACCAAGATGACCATTGTCTACGAGAACCGCGGTGGCGGCGTCGCCGGCGCCGCTGGCCAGCGCCCCGCGCCGCAGCCCTCCGCCGCGAGCGTCGGGGGTGATGGCGGCATCCGCAGGCTCGACTGCGACGGGCCGGTCACGGTCACCTCCGAGGATCAGGTCGCCACGGGGCAGAAGGCCGTGTTCGACCGCGAGAAGGACATGGTCGTGATGACCGGGGACGTCGCGCTCGCCAAGGGCCCGAACGTCACGCGCGGCGAGCGGCTCGTCTACAACACCAAGACCGGCATCGCGAATTTCGACGGCGGCCGCGTGCGCGGCTTCTTCGTGCCCGGCTCCGCCGAGACGCCGGCCGCCCCGGCGGGTGCCCCGGCCGCGCCTGCCTCGGGCCAGCCGCGCCGCGCCGGGTCTGCGCCCAGCAATTGAGTTTGACGTCCGCGCCGGAGATCGCGATATCTCGCCCGAGGTCGAGGAGGGCCGCCCGGCCGTGAAGTTTCCATTCCGCTTCAAAGCGCGCCGCGACGAGCCGCAGCCGCCCGCGACCGTCGACGCGGCGGCTGATGCGTGGGCGCTGCCGGCGGATGGCGCAGGGTTCGACCCCGGCCCGGATGCGGTCGATGATCGGCAGGGCTGGGGCGGGCAGGGCCGCGACGTAGAGCGCGAAGCCGCGCTGGCGGCGTCGCAGGCTCTCAACGCGGCAGGCGGCCCCGGCGTCCTCTCCGTCATCGGGCTCCGCAAGAGCTATCGCGGCCGCACCGTCGTCAACGATGCCGGCCTCAACGTGCGCAATGGCGAAGCGGTCGGCCTGCTCGGCCCGAACGGCGCCGGCAAGACCACGATCTTCTACATGATCACCGGGCTGGTCTCGGCCGATCTCGGCCGCATCACGCTCGACGGCAACGACATCACGCACCTGCCGATGTATCGCCGCGCGAGGCTCGGCATCGGCTATCTGCCGCAGGAGCAGTCGATCTTCCGGGGCCTGAGCGTCGAGGACAACATCCGGGCCGTGCTCGAGGTCGTCGAGCCCGATCGCAAGAAGCGCGAGCGGGAGCTCGACGCCCTGCTCGACGAGTTCAACATCACGCGGCTGCGCAAGGCGCCCTCCATCGCGCTCTCCGGCGGCGAGCGGCGGCGCTGCGAGATCGCGCGCTCGCTGGCCGCGCGCCCCTCCTTCGTGCTGCTCGACGAACCCTTCGCCGGCATCGACCCGATCGCGGTGGGGGACATCCAGGCGCTGGTTCGCCAGTTGACCGACCGCGGCATCGGCGTGCTGATTACCGACCACAATGTCCGCGAAACGCTCGGGCTGGTCGACCGCGCCTACATCATCCATTCGGGGCGGGTGCTGACCGAAGGCACGCCCGGCGAGATCATCGCCAATCCGGATGTGCGGCGCGTCTATCTGGGCGAGGATTTCCGCCTCTGAGGCCCGGTTCGCGGGCGCCGCGACTGTCGCAGGATCGTCACAGACGATTAAGCATTGCGAAAAAGGCGCGTCAGGCCTTTGACCTTCCACGCCGCTCGTCATAGCTTCTTAAGCCAAGGCAAGTTTCATGCCGAGAGAGCCGGGGCTTGTGCCGGCCGGGGGATGAAATTTTGGGCTCGTACAGGGGCAGGGTTCTGGGACTGCGGGGCGCATGAGCATTTCCGCCAAGCTGGAGATGAGGCAGGGGCAATCCCTTGTCATGACGCCGCAGCTCCTGCAGGCGATCAAGCTGCTGCAGCTGTCCCATCTCGACCTTCAGGCCTTCGTCGAAGCGGAGATCGAACGCAATCCGCTGCTCGAGCGCACCGACACCGATGCGAGCCCCGAGTTCGAGGCCGCCGAGCGCGAGGCCGCGGCCCAGGACGGGCCCGGGGACGGCTTCGAGGGCGAGGGGCTCGGTGCGGCCGCCGACGCAGCCGACCGGTTTGACGAGCCGGCGCAGCCAGACTGGTATGCCGACGAGCTTGCGACCGGCCGCCAGAGCATCGAGGATGGCCTCGGCACGCGGCTCGACAATGTCTTTCAGGATGAAGGGCCGGCCGTGGCGCGCCATGAGCGCGTCGCCGAGGACATGCTGCCGGTCATGGGCGGCGGCGCCGTCGGCCCCGGCGGGTCTGCGAACTTCGACGAGGACCTGCCCGGCTTCGAGGAGACGCTTTCGGTCGAGCAGACACTCGGCGACGTCCTCGGCGCGCAGCTCGACATCGCCATTTCCGACCCGGGCGACAGGTTGATCGGCCGGCACCTGATCGACGCCATCGACGAGGCCGGTTACCTCTCGGAGCCCTGCGCCGACATCGCGGAGCGCCTTGGCGTCGAGGTCGCGCGGGTCGAGCGGGTGCTGTCGGTGATCCACACCTTCGAGCCCAGCGGCATCGGCGCGCGCGACATCGCCGAATGCCTGACCATCCAGCTGAAGGAGCGGGACCGCTTCGACCCCGCCATGGCGGCGCTGGTGGCCAATCTTCCGCTGCTGGCGCGCCGTGATCTTGCCCAGCTGCGCCGCATCTGCGGCGTCGACGAGGAAGACCTCGCCGAGATGATGGCCGAGATTCGTGAGCTCGATCCCAAGCCGGGGCGGGGCTACGGCGGCGGCGCGGCCCAGACCGTGACGCCGGACGTGATCGTGCGGGCCGCCCCGGACGGCTCCTGGCTGATCGACCTCAACCCCGACACCCTGCCGCGCGTGCTGGTCAACCAGACCTACCATGCCAAGGTCAGCAAGGTGGCTCGCAACGATGTCGAGAAGGCCTTCATCGCCGAATGCCTGCAGACGGCGAACTGGCTGACGCGAAGCCTCGAGCAGCGGGCGCGCACCATCCTCAAGGTCGCCAGCGAGATCGTGCGGCAGCAGGATGCGTTCTTCGCCTACGGCGTCGAGCATCTGCGGCCGCTCAACCTCAAGACGGTCGCCGATGCCATCGCGATGCACGAGTCGACGGTTTCGCGCGTGACGTCCAACAAGTATCTGATCAGCCCGCGCGGGCTGTTCGAGATGAAATACTTCTTCACGGCCGCCATCGCATCCACCGGCTATGGCGAGGCGCATTCCGCCGAGGCGGTGCGCCACCGCATCCGGCAGCTCGTGGACGGTGAGGGCGCGCGCGACGTGCTGTCCGACGACGCCATCGTGGTGAAGCTGCGCGAGCAGGGCATCGAGATCGCCCGCCGCACCGTCGCCAAGTACCGCGAGGCGCTCGGCATCGGCTCCTCCATGGAGCGGAGGCGGGCCCGCCAGCGCGATGGAGCCGCGGCCCGCTGAGCGCGCGGCGACCGCTGGAATGCGTTGACAGGATCGGCGCCAGAACACACCTTGGGACGACCGGGTGCGGCCGGTCATGCGGCTTGACCTTTGGGCCCGCGGCGCTCCCGAGACTGAAGGAGACGAACCATGGGTCTGCGCGTGTCGGGCAAGAATCTCGATGTCGGCGAGGCGATCCGCGCCCAGGCGGAGCAGCGCGTGGGATCGGCGCTCGGCAAGTACTACGAGGGCACCTTCAACGGGCATGTGACAGTCGCCAAAGACGGCACCGGCTTCCGCAGCGACGCGGTGCTGCATCTCTCATCGGGCATCACGCTGGAGGCGTCGGGGTCCGCCCATGACGCGTACCAGAGCCTGGACCGCATGGTCGAGCGCATGGAGAAGCGCCTGCGCCGCTACAAGCGCCGGCTGAAGGACCATTCGGGCGCCGCGCAGGAGCGGCGCGTCCTCACCGAGATGCCGAGCTATGTGATCGCCGCCCCCGATGAGGACGCCGAGGAGCATGCCGACGAGTCCGGCCCGGCGAACGGCGTCCACCCGGCCATCGTCGCCGAGACCACGCGCAACCTGCATGAGCTGAGCGTCGGCAACGCCGTGTCCGAGCTCGACATGACCGGCGCCCCGGTGCTCGTGTTCAGAAATGCTGGCAACGGCCGCGTGAACATCGTATATCGCCGCCGCGACGGCAACATTGGATGGATCGATCCGCCGGCGGCGTTGTCATAAGCGGCCTCCACGCGAGCCACGCACAGGAATGATGATCTGCCGCGGCCTTCGGGCTTTTCGGCACGCAAGATGCATCATATGGGACCACCATGATCCTGCACGACCTTCTCACCCCCGACGCCGTGCTTGCCCCGTTGAAGGTCAACGGCAAGAAGCAGGCGCTTCAGGAAATCGCCGTCCGTGCGGCCGCGAACACCGGCCTGCCCGAGCGGGAGATCTTCGAGACCCTGCTCCAGCGCGAGCGGCTCGGCTCGACCGGCATCGGCGACGGCATCGCCATCCCCCATGGCCGCCTGCGCAGCCTCGACAAGCTGCGCGGCATGTTCGTGAGGCTCGAGAAGCCGATCGACTTCGATGCGCTGGACGGCCAGCCGGTCGACATCATGTTCGTGCTGCTCGCGCCGGAAGGCGCGGGCGCCGACCACCTGAAGGCGCTGGCGCGCGTCGCCCGCGTGCTGCGCGACCGCTCCACCCTCGAGCGCATCCGCAGCGCCTATGACGCCAGCGCGGTCTACGCCATCCTCACCGAGAACCCGGCGAAGGCCGCCTGACCAGGCGCGGCGGCCCCGAGGCACCGCTCTGTGGGGTTGCGCTCCCTGCTTTGGTTGACTTGGAATGAGGCGGCCCGGCGGCTAAGGACAGGGCAGCAGCGCCTCGTTTCCGGAGCCCGTCCATGTCGTCCGTCACGCCCTCCCTGTTTCCGCTCGGGCCCGACGGGACCGCCTACCGCAAGCTCGGCTCGGACGGCGTCGGGCTCCGCAGCTTCGAGGGGCGCGACATCCTCAAGGTCGAGCCCGAGGCGATCAGGCTTCTGGCCGAGCAGGCCTTCATCGACATCAACCACCTGCTGCGCCCCGCGCATCTGAAGCAGCTCGCCTCGATCCTCGACGATCCCGAGGCCACCTCCAACGACCGCTTCGTCGCCTACGACCTTCTCAAGAACGCCAACATCGCGGCGGGCGGCGTCCTGCCCATGTGCCAGGACACGGGCACAGCCATCGTCATGGGCAAGAAGGGCCGCCGCGTCTGGACCGAGGGCGGCGACGAGGGCGCCATCGGGCAGGGCGTGATGGACGCCTATCTCAAGCGCAACCTGCGCTATTCGCAGCTTGCGCCGATCTCGATGTTCGAGGAACGCAACACGAAGACCAACCTTCCGGCCCAGATCGAGATCTACGCCGAGGGGGAGGACGCCTACGCCGAGGCCTACAAGTTCCTCTTCGTGGCCAAGGGCGGCGGCTCGGCCAACAAGAGCCTGCTCTTCCAGGGCACCCCTTCGCTGCTGACGAAGGACCGGATGATGGCCTTCCTCAAGGAGAAGATCCTCACGCTCGGCACCGCCGCCTGCCCGCCCTACCATCTCGCCATCGTCATCGGCGGTCTCTCGGCCGAGCAGACCATGAAGACGGTGAAGCTCGCCTCGACCAAGTATCTCGACGGGCTGCCGACCGAAGGCTCGGACGGGGCCAACGCCTTTCGCGATCTGGAGATGGAGGCGGAGGTCCATAAGCTCACCCAGTCGCTGGGCGTCGGGGCGCAGTTCGGCGGCAAGTATTTCTGCTACGACGTGCGCGTCATTCGCCTGCCGCGCCATGGCGCGAGCCTGCCCATCGGGCTCGGCGTGTCTTGCTCCGCCGACCGCCAGGCCGTGGGCAAGATCACGCGGGACGGAATCTTCCTTGAGGAGCTGGAGCGCAACCCCGCCCGCTACATGCCGGAGGTCGACGAGGCGGCGCTCGGCGGCGACGTGGTGCACATCGACCTCGGCCGGCCCATGCCCGAGATCCTGGCCGCGCTGTCGCGCCATCCCGTCAAGACGCGGCTGTCGCTCACCGGCACCATCGTCGTGGCGCGCGACCTCGCCCACCTGAAGATCCGCGAGCGGCTCGAGACCGGCCAGGGCATGCCGGACTATTTCCGCAACCACCCGGTCTATTACGCCGGGCCGGCCAAGACCCCGGTCGGCATGCCCTCGGGCGCCTTCGGGCCGACCACCGCGGGACGCATGGACGGCTATGTCGACCAGTTCCAGTCCTTCGGCGGCTCGATGGTGATGCTCGCCAAAGGCAACCGCTCGGCCTCGGTGCGCGAGGCCTGCAAGGCCCATGGCGGCTTCTATCTCGGCTCGGTCGGCGGCCCCGCCGCCCGCCTCGCGCAGGACTGCATCCGCAAGGTCGAGGTTCTGGACTACCCCGAGCTCGGCATGGAGGCGGTCTGGAAGATCGAGGTCGAGAACTTCCCCGCCTTCATCGTCATCGACGATAAGGGCAATGACTTCTTCAAGGAACTGAACCTGGGCTGAGCTCAAGCGCGGCGAGCGGCCAGATTCGAGGGTCGACGCGCCGCAGTTTGCGATGGTGTCATCCCCGGCGGCCCGCAGGGCCGGGAAGGGGTCCATCGTCGAAGCGCCCCGTCGTGGATCCCCTTCCCGCGCCGTCCTGGCGCGCCGGGGATGACACCGGCATCATGAATGTCCGCTCACCGCTTCGGCTGGCAGATCGCGCAGTGGAAGGTCGAGCGGCCCGATTGCACCAGCCGCGCCACATGGCCCGTGCAGCCCGGCTTCAGGCAGGGCTGGCCCTCGCGGTCGTAGACCTGGAAGCGGTGCTGGAAATAGCCCAGCGAGCCATCCGTGTGGGCGAAATCGCGCAGCGTCGAGCCCCCGGCGAGGATGGCTTCCTCCAGCACATCGCGGATGATCTGGGCGAGTTCGTGCGCCTTGGGCCGGGGGCGGCCCGTCGCGGTGGCGAGGCTCCCCGCCGGCGCTTCGGGGCTGAGGCCCGCGCGGAACAGCGCCTCGCAGACATAGATGTTGCCGAGGCCCGCGATCAGGCTCTGGTCGAGCAGCGCGGCCTTCAGCGGCGCGAGCTTGCCGGCGAACAGCTTCGCCAGCGTCTCGCCCGACAGCGCGTTGCCGAGCGGCTCGATGCCCATCCGGGCGAAGTGCCGCGACTCGGCCAGCCCCGCCAGCGGCGCGAGGTCCATGAAGCCGAAGCGCCTGACGTCGTTGTAGGTGATGCGCCCGCGCGGCCCGAGCTCGAACGCGACATGATCGTGCGCCGCGTGCCGCGTGATCGCGTCGTAGAACTCGCCGGGCTCCTGCGCCGGGCCCGAGGGCGGCTCGATGATGAAGCGGCCCGTCATGCCCAGATGCATGATGAGCGCCTCGCCGGAGCCGAGCTCGGCGACGAGATACTTCGCCCGGCGGCTGAGCGAGGCGACCGTCTGCCCCTCGATCCGCTCGCGGAAGCGCGAGGGGAAGGGAAAGCGCAGCCCGTCCCGCCCCAGCGTCATCCGCTCGATGCGGGCGCCGACCAGCACGGGCTCGAGCCCGCGCCGAACCGTCTCGACTTCCGGCAATTCTGGCATGGTCGGCCCCGGGCTGCGGCGACACGCCGGCATGGCGCGCCTGTGCGGATTTCGCTATGTGTGCGCGATGACTGGCGAGCACAACCCGTTTCCCGCGCCCGGCGACGCCGAGGCCAGCACCCATTTCGGCTTCGAGACAGTTCCGCTCGCCGAAAAGCAGGGCCGTGTCGACGATGTCTTCCACAAGGTCGCGGCGCGCTACGACCTGATGAACGACGTGATGTCCGCGGGCCTGCACCGGGTCTGGAAGGATGTGCTCGTCTCGATGGTGCGGCCCTCGAAGACGCGCCCCTTCGCGCATCTCGACGTCGCCGGCGGCACGGGAGACGTCGCCTTCCGCGTGCTGGAGGCAGGCGGGCCGGACACGCGCGTCACCGTGCTCGACATCAACGGGGACATGCTCGGCGTCGGCCGCGAGCGCGCCGACAAGCGCTTTCCGGGCGATGCGCGCATCGGCTTCATCGAGGCCAATGCCGAGGAACTGCCGCTGGAATCGGGCGCCTACGACGCCTACACCATCGCCTTCGGCATCAGGAACGTGCCCCGGATCGACCGCGCGCTCGCCGAGGCGCACCGCGTGCTCAGGCGCGGCGGCCGCCTCCTCTGCCTCGAGTTCAGCCATGTCGACGTGCCGGGGCTGGACCGTGTCTACGAGGCCTATTCCTTCAACGTCATCCCGCCGATGGGCAGGCTCGTGGCGGGAGATGGCGAGCCCTACCGCTATCTGGTTGAATCGATCCGCAAGTTCCCCAGGCCGAAGGCCTTCGAGCGCATGATCGCGGATGCCGGCTTCGCCCGGGTGAGCCACACGCCGCTCACCGGCGGCGTGGTGGCCATCCATTCGGGCTGGAAGCTTTGAACGAAGGCTGCTGACCGCCAGTGCTCACCACGCTCGCCTCCCTCGCAAGGCTCGGCCGCGTCGGCTTCGTGCTGGCGCGCGAGGGCGCGCTGGCGCTGGTCGAACCCGCCGCCCTGCCGCCCGGCCCGGCGCGCTGGGGGCTGAAGCTGGCGCGCCTCGTCGAACGCCGCAATGCCGGCGGCTCGGCCGAGAGGCTCGCCGCCGCGCTGACGAGGCTTGGTCCCAGCCACGTCAAGTTCGGCCAGTTCCTGGCGACGCGGCCCGATGTGGTGGGCCAGCGCGTGGCGGCCGATCTGTCGCTGCTGCAGGACCGGATGGAGCCCTTCGGCCACGATCTCGCCGTCGCGACGGTCGAGGCCTCGCTCGGCAAGCCGCTCGCGGAGGCGTTCAGCGCCTTCGAGCCCTCGATCGCCGCGGCCTCGATCTCCCAGGTCCACCCCGCCCTCACCGTCGACGGCCGCAAGGTCGCGGTGAAGGTGCTGCGCCCGCGCATCCGTGAACGCTTTGCGACAGACCTGAAGGCCATGAGGCGTGGCGCGGAACTCGCCGAGCACTATTCGCCCGAGGCCAAGCGGCTCAGGATCACCGGCGTGGTCGACACGCTGATCCGCTCGGTCACCATGGAGATGGACCTCCGGCTCGAGGCGGCGGCGTTGTCCGAGCTGGCGGAGAACACCGCGGGCGATGCCGATTTCCGCGTGCCCCGCCCCGATTGGGAGCTGACGGGCCGCGACGTCCTCGTGGCCGAGTGGATCGACGGCGTGCGCCTGTCGGACGTGGCCGCCATCGAGGCGGCCGGCCATGACCGCGTCGCGCTGGGGCGAACCGTCATCCAGTCCTTCCTGCGCCAGACGCTCCGCGACGGCTTCTTCCATGCCGACATGCACCCGGGAAACCTGTTCGTGGATGCCGAGGGTCGGCTCGTCGCGGTCGATGGCGGCATCATGGGCCGGCTCGGGCCGAAGGAGCGCCGCTTTCTTGCCGAGATCCTGCTCGGCTTCATCACCCGCGACTATGTGCGCGTCGCCGAGGTCCATTTCGAGGCTGGCTATGTGCCGGCTCATCATTCGGTGGCGGATTTCGCCCAGGCTATCCGCGCCGTGGGCGAGCCGATCCACAACCGTAGCGCCGACGAGATCTCGATGGCGAAGGTGCTGACGCTGCTGTTCGAGATCACCGGCCTGTTCGACATGAAGACGCGGACCGAACTGGTCATGCTGCAGAAGACCATGGTGGTGGTCGAGGGCGTCGGCCGGATGCTCGACCCCAGGCTCGATATGTGGAGCACCGCCGAGCCCGTGGTGCGGGACTGGATCGCCCGCAATCTCGGACCTGTCGGCCGCATCGAGGATGCCGGGCGCGGCATCCGCTCGCTGGTCGGCGCGGTGGCGCAACTGCCGGAGACCGTGACCCGCACCGAGCGCCTGCTCGGCCGGCTCGAGGAGGCCGGCGCCGAGGGCGTCACGCTGGACGCCGCCAGCATCGAGGCCATCGGCCGGGCCGAGGCGCGCCGGAACCGCTGGAGCACGGCCGCGCTCTGGGCCATCGCGCTCCTGCTGCTCCTCATCTGGCAGGCGGGCTGACGGCGCGCGCACCGGTTGCCAGAGACATGGGCTTCGGCTTATCTGGGCCATGACAGAGCATAAAATCCATCACCACCACGCTGTCGCATCCGCCGAGGAGGCGGTGGACAGGCTTCAGGAACTCTACGAGAAGGCCACGAGCGCCATCAGGAAGGCGCTGGACGCCTATCTCGATGACCGGGTGGTCCCCACGCCCGAGCAGCGCGCGCGCTTCCGCTACCCAGAGCTTCGGGTCACCTACGAGCCCGATCGCCTGCCCGGCAAGTCGCGACGGGCCTATGCCAAGTTCGCGGCGCCGGGGGTCTATGCCACGACCGTCACGCACCCGCTCGAGTTCCGCGACTACCTGCTCGACCAGCTCACTCCGCTGATGCGCGATTACGGCGCGGTCGTCGAGGTCGGCATCTCCACCCAGGAAATCCCCTATCCCTACGCCCTCCAGGGCGGCGACGAGCTGGCGCGCGGCGGGGTCACGGCGGCGGAGCTCGCGCAGCACTTCCCCGTGCCGCTGCTCTCCTCCATCGGCGACGAAATCGCCGACGGCCTGTTCGATTTGAGCGGGCCCGGCCCCAGGCCGCTCAGCCTGTTCGACGCGGTGCGCACCGATTACTCGCTGCGCCGCCTCGTCCACTATACTGGAACGGACTGGCGCAGCGTCCAGCACTGGATCCTTCTCACCAACTATCACCGCTATGTCGACCAGTTCGTGCGCCACGGCATCGAGGCCATCCGCGCGGGCGAGGCCGAGAAGCTGGTGGCGCCGGGCGGGCTGTCCATCGACGCGCGCTCGGCGGATGAATCCGCCGTCGCGCGCCTCGCCGCCGCGCCCTGGCACCGTTTCCAGATGCCGGCCTATCATCTGGTGCGCAAGAACGGGCAGGGCATCACGCTGGTCAACATCGGCGTGGGCCCCTCCAACGCCAAGAACATCACAGACCATCTGGCCGTGCTCAGGCCCAATGCCTGGCTGATGATCGGCCATTGCGGCGGGCTGCGGCAGGCCCAGGTCATCGGCGACTATGTGCTGGCCCATGCCTACTTCCGGCAGGACCGCATCCTCAACGACCTGTTGCCCCCCGAAATCCCGATCCCCGCGCTGGCGGAGGTGCAGATCGCGCTGCAGCAGGCGGCGGCCAAGGTCACGGGCGAGAGCGGCGACGCGCTCAAGAACCGCCTGCGCACCGGCACCGTCGTCACCTTCGACGACCGGAACTGGGAGCTGCAATGGACCCCGGCCCGCAAGCGCATCAACCAGTCGCGCGCCATCGCGGTCGACATGGAATCGGGCACCATCGCAGCGCAGGGCTACAGGCTGCGCGTGCCCTACGGCACGCTGCTCTGCGTCTCCGACAAGCCGCTCCATGGCGAGATCAAGCTGCCGGGCGCCGCCAACGCCTTCTACGAGCGCGCGGTTAACGAGCACCTGAAGATCGGCATCGAGACGGTGGAACTGATGAAGCAGGCAGGCACCAGCATCCACTCGCGCAAGCTGCGCTCCTTCGACGAGCCGCCCTTCCGGTGATAGAAGGGCCGCGCGCCGGGACCGGGGCGTAAGGACCAAGGCGGACGCGATGCTCCACGGCAAGACCATCCTGCTCATCATCGGCGGCGGCATCGCGGCCTACAAATCGCTGGAACTGATCCGCGAGTTGAAGAAGCGCGGCGCCGGCGTGCGCTGCATCCTGACGAAGGCCGCGACGCAGTTCGTCACGCCGCTCTCGGTCGCAGCCCTTTCGGGCGAGAAGGTCTATGACGACCTGTTCTCGCTGACCGACGAGGTCGAGATGGGCCATATCCAGCTCTCGCGCTCGGCCGATCTGCTGGTCGTGGCCCCCGCCACCGCCGACCTGATGGCCCGCATGGCGCAGGGGCAGGCGGGCGATCTCGCCGCGACCACGCTGCTCGCCACTGACAAGCGCGTGCTGATCGCGCCCGCGATGAACGTCAGGATGTGGAACCATCCCGCCACGCAGCGCAATCTCGCCGTGCTGAAGGGCGACGGCGTCTCCATGGTCGGCCCCAACGAGGGCGACATGGCGTGCGGCGAATATGGCCCCGGCCGCATGGCCGAGCCGGCCGAGATCGCCGCCGCCATCGAGGCCGAGCTGGTGGGGCAGGGTGCGCCGAAGCCGCTGGCCGGCCGGCATGTGCTCGTCACCTCCGGCCCCACCCATGAGCCGATCGATCCGGTGCGCTACATCGCCAACCGTTCCTCCGGCAAGCAGGGCCATGCCATCGCCGCGGCGGCCGCGGCCGCCGGCGCCCGCGTCACGCTCGTGTCCGGCCCTGTCGCCATTCCCGCGCCGGCCGGCGTGACGCTCGTGCCCGTCGAGACGGCGCGCCAGATGTTGTCGGCGGTGGAAGCCGCCCTGCCGGCCGACATCGCCATCTTCGCCGCCGCCGTTGCCGATTGGCGGGCCGCATCGGAGGCCGGCGGAAAGATCAAGAAGGGAAGCGGCGCCGCGCCCGCGCTGTCGCTCGTCGAGAACCCCGACATTCTGGCGACGATCGCACGGCGCGGCTCGGGCCGCCCGGCGCTGGTTGTGGGCTTCGCGGCCGAGACGGAGAAGCTGGCGGAGCATGCCACCGCCAAGCTCGCCCGCAAGGGTTGCGACCTCATCGTCGCCAACGATGTCAGCCTGTCGGGCTCCGGCATCGCTGGCGGCGTCATGGGCTCGGAGGCCAATGCCGTCCATCTGGTCTCGTCCTCCGGCGTCGTGTCCTGGCCGGTCATGAGCAAGGACGAGGTGGCGGCGCGGCTCATCGCCCATCTCGCGGCCTTGGGCGCGGACTGGACCTGATGCCGCCCGAAGGCCCGCCCGGCGCCCTTGCCTTGCCCATCCTCAGGCTGGGCCATGGCCGCGATCTGCCGCTGCCGGCCTATGCGACGGCAGACGCCGCCGGACTCGACCTGATGGCCGCGCTGCCCGAAGGGTCCGAATTCACGCTCGAAGCGGGGGAAAGGGGCCTTGTCCCGACCGGCATCGCGCTCCAGTTATCACGGGGATTTGAAGCGCAAATCCGACCGCGGTCCGGTCTGGCATTGAAGCACGGTGTCACCGTCCTCAACAGCCCCGGCACCATCGATGCGGATTATCGCGGCGAGATCGGCGTGATCCTCATCAATCTCGGACAGGAGCCGTTCACGCTCCGCCGGGGGGACAGGATCGCCCAGCTCGTCGTGGCGCCGGTGGCGCGGGCCATGCCGGTCGATGTCGACGACCTGACCGGCACGGAACGCGGCACGGGCGGCTTCGGCTCGACCGGGAAGGGCGCTCGCTTCTGAGATCTCGATCCCGGACCGAACATCTGTCGAGGGAATTGAGACGTCATGATCCTGTTGTCCCGCCGCAGCCTGCTGTCGATCGCCGCCGTCGTCGACATCGCCCTGCATGCGCGCCCCCAGCCCGTTTCGGCCAAGATGCTGGCGGCCCGGCATGACCTGCCGCCGAGGCATCTCGAGACGGTGCTCCAGGCTCTGGTGCGCCACGGCATCCTCAAGGGCCTTCGTGGGCCGCGGGGCGGCTATGAACTCGCACGCGAGCGCCGCCGCGTGACGGCGGGCGATGTCGTCCGGGCCGCAATGTCCGCCACCGGCGAGGACGATCTGCCGCCATTGCCGCATTCGAAGCTGGTGGACCAGATCGTCGGCCCCGAGGTCAAGGCCGCAGGCGAGGCCTTCCTCGCCCGGCTCGACGGCATCACCGTCGAAGATCTGTGCCAGGCCGCCGAGACCCGGCAGGTCTTCGGCGACGGAGCGCTCGCCGCAGATTTCACAATATAGAATGTGAATTAACTTAATTATCGACATTGGATGTAAAATATGGAAAGCTGCGGCCATCCAAAGCTTTGAGGAGCATGGCCATGAGCGGCGCAGCGGCACGGAAGACGGAGCAGGCCCAGGCGAGGAGCCCCGGTCGCGGCTTCATCTATGACTCGATCACCGACACCATCGGCGACACGCCGATCGTCCGCCTGAAGCGGATCGGGCAGGAGCGGGGCGTGAAGGCCAACCTTCTGGCCAAGCTCGAATTCTTCAATCCCATCGCCAGCGTGAAGGACCGCATCGGCGTCAACATGATCGACGCGCTCGAGGCCAGCGGCAAGCTCAAGCCTGGCGGCACGCTGATCGAGCCGACCTCCGGCAATACCGGCATCGCGCTCGCCTTCGTGGCGGCGGCGCGCGGCTACCGGCTGATCCTCGTCATGCCCGAGACCATGTCGCTCGAGCGCCGCAAGATGCTGGCCTTGCTCGGCGCCGAACTCGTGCTGACGCCTGGCCCGCAGGGCATGCGCGGCGCGGTGGCAAAGGCCACCGAGTTGGCTGCCGAGCACCCCGGCGCCATCATCCCGCAGCAGTTCCAGAACCCCGCCAATCCCGAGATCCACCGCGTCACCACGGCCGAGGAAATCTGGAACGACACGAAGGGCTCCATCGACTATTTCGTCGCGGGCGTCGGCACGGGCGGCACCATCACCGGCGTCGGCCAGGTGCTCAAGGCGCGCAAGCCGGGGCTGAAGGTCGTGGCCGTCGAGCCGGAGGATTCGCCCGTGCTGTCCGGCGGCCAGGCCGGCCCGCACAAGATCCAGGGCATCGGCGCCGGCTTCGTGCCGGACGTGCTCGATCGTTCCGTCATCGACGACATCATCACCGTCGGCAACCAGACCTCGTTCGAGACCGCGCGGGCGCTGGCTCGTCTCGAGGGCATTCCCGGCGGCATCTCCTCGGGCGCTGCCGTCGCCGCCGCGATCGAACTCGGCAGCCGGCCGGGCATGGATGGCAAGAACATTGTCATGATCATCCCGTCCTTCGCCGAACGCTACATTTCGAGCGCCCTTTTCGACGGATTGTGAGGCCGACCCCGCCTCGCGCCGGGATTGCTGTTGATGCCTTGACGGCGGCCCCCAGGCCGCCGTTGCCTTTCCTTCAGCCTCCGCCAGATATGCGTCGCCGAGCCCACGCCGATCTGGAATGCCGCATGACCGACCTTCTCGCCCGCATCGTCAACCATCCGCGCACCGAGCGGATCGTGATGGCCCTGATCATCGTCAACGCCATCACGCTCGGCCTCGAAACCTCGAAGTCGATCATGGCCGATTGGGGCCCGCTTCTGATCGGGCTCGACCACATCATCCTCGGCATCTTCGTGCTGGAGTTGCTGGCGCGCATGATCGTCAAGCGCGCAGCCTTCTTCCGCGATCCGTGGAGCCTGTTCGACCTCTTCGTTATCGGCATCGCGCTGGTGCCGACATCGGAGTCGCTGTCGGTGCTGCGCGCGCTCCGCGTCCTGCGCGCCTTGCGCCTCATCACGGTCGTGCCCTCGCTGCGCAAGGTCGTGTCCGGCCTCATCGGCGCGCTGCCTGGCATGGGCTCGATCGGGCTCCTGCTGCTGCTGGTCTATTACGTCTTCGCCGTGATGGGCACGAAGCTGTTTGGCGACACCAACCCCGAGCTGTTCGGCTCGATCGGCACGACCGCGTACACGCTGTTCCAGTCGATGACCTTCGATGACTGGTCCAACGGCATCGTCAAGCCGCTCGCCGAGAAGGGCCATGCCTTCGGCTGGGTCTTCGTCATGCTCTTCATGGTGCTGAGCGCCTTCATGGTGCTCAACCTGTTCATCGGCGTCGTCGTCACCGCGCTCGACGAGGTCACGGCCAGCGAGGCGCCGAAGATCACGCACCCGGCCCACAGCGCGGAAGACATCATCGCCGAACTCAAGGCGCTCCGCTCCGAGGTCGCGGCGCTCAGGGGCGAGATGGCGAAGGGCTAACGCCAGTTCCAACAGTTTGGCTGAATTCTGCGCTCGACTGTTGGAACGTCAGCCCGCCAGCACCTGGCCCACCAGCTCGTGCGTGGCGACGCCCTTGCGCTCCAGCCAGGGCGGCGCGGGCAGGTTCTTGCCGCGGAGGAACTCCGCGTTGAACAGCTTCGACTGATAGCGCGCGCCGTGGTCGCACAGGATTGTGACGATGGTTTTTCCCGGTCCCAGATGCCGGGCCAGCCGGATCGCGCCGGCGACGTTCACCGCGGCCGAGCCGCCGACGCACAGGCCCTCATGCTCCAGAAGATCGAAGGCGATGGGCAGGGCCTCCTCGTCGGGGATCTGGAAGGACACGTCGGGCTTGAACCCGTCGAGATTGGCGGTGATGCGGCCCTGGCCGATGCCTTCCGTGATCGACGAGCCCTCCGCCTTGAGCGTGCCCGTCGTGTAGAAGGCATGGAGCGCTGCGCCCATCGGGTCCGCAAGGCCGATGGTGACGCCTGGCCTTGCCGCGCGCAGGGCCTTGGCCACGCCCGCGAGCGTGCCGCCGGTGCCGACGGCGCAGATGAAGCCGTCGATCTCGCCTGAGGTCTGATCGAGGATTTCGGGCCCGGTCGTCGCGGCGTGGCCCTCGCGGTTCGCCACATTGTCGAACTGGTTGGCCCAGACCACGCCTTCGGGCGTGACCGCGGCCAGCGCCTCGGCGAGGCGGCCCGACACGCGCACGTAATTGTTCGGGTTCGAGAAGGGCGCCGGCGGCACCTCGATCAGCTCGGCGCCGGCCAGGCGGATCATGTCCTTCTTCTCCTGGCTCTGCGAGTTCGGGATCACGATCACCGTGCGGTAGCCGAGCGCGTTACCGACCAGGGCGAGCCCGATGCCGGTGTTGCCTGCCGTGCCTTCGACGATGACCCCGCCGGGCCTGAGTGCGCCCCGCGCCTCGGCGTCGCGGATGATGGCGAGCGCCGCGCGGTCCTTGACCGATTGGCCGGGATTCATGAACTCCGCCTTGCCGAGGATGCGGCAGCCGGTCAGCTCGGAGGCTTGCCGGAGCGCGATCAGCGGTGTGTTGCCGATGGCTTCGATCACTCCGGGGCGGATCGTCATGGCGGTCATATCCTTGCGTTTCGGGCGTTCCGATGAGCCGCCGAACCTGATAGGCGAAATGCCCTGACCCGTCACCCACATCCCGAAAGCACGTCGTGACCGAAGCCGGCGCCGAGACCCGCAGCATCGCCATCGAACGCCTCGGCGCGCGCGGTGACGGCATCGGGCTGTCGGAAGGCAGCCAGGTCTTCGTGCCTGGCGCGCTGCCGGGCGAGCGGGCCGAGATCGCGGGGCAGGGCGAGCATGTGGCGCTGGTCGGCATCGCCGAGCCCTCGGCAGACCGCATCGCGCCCATCTGCCCGTTGTTCGGAAGCTGCGGCGGCTGCGCCATGCAGCATCTGGCCGCCGGCCCTTATGCCGCCTGGAAGCGGAGCATCGTGGTCGAGACGCTGGCGCGCGCCGGCCTCGCCGCCGAAATCGCGCCACTGCTGGACGGCCATGGCGCTGGGCGCCGGCGCGTCACCCTGCATGGCCGCCGCAAGGATGGCGAGGCGGTGGCGGGCTTCATGCGCGCGCGCAGCCATGAGCTGGTCGAGGTGCCGGCCTGCCCCATCCTCGCGCCCTCGCTGGCGAGTGCACCGCCCATCGCCAAGGCGCTGGCCACGGCTCTGGCATCTTCCGGCAAGCCGCTCACCATCCTTTTGACGGCCACCGAAGGCGGCCTCGATGTCGACATCCGCGGCAACGGCCCGCCCACCGATCGTCAGCGCCTCGCGCTCACGCGGCTGGCGGCGGAGCTCGACCTTGCCCGGCTTTCCATCCATGGCGACGTCATCGTCACGCGCCGCGAGCCGGCGCAGCCCATGGGCAAGGCGCGTGTGAGCACGCCGCCCGGCGGCTTTCTCCAGCCCACCATCGAGGGCGAGGCCCTCCTGGCGCGCCTCGCGGTCGAGGCGGCCGCCGGCGCGCGCCGCGTGGCCGACCTGTTCGCGGGCTCGGGGCCCTTCGCGCTCAGGCTGGCCGAGGCGGCCGAGGTCCACGCGGTCGAGAGCGACGCGGCGTCCCTTGCAGCGCTGGACCGCGCCGCCCGCGCCACGCCGGGGCTGAGGCGAGTCACCACCGAAACGCGGGACCTGTTCCGCCGGCCCCTGCTGGCGCACGAGCTCAAGGGCTTCGAG